>WGLY01000022.1 GCA_016125335.1 Frankiales bacterium | reverse complement strand
TGCACGTCCCAGTCCGGGTGGAACCCGAGGCCCACCGGGCCGAACGAGGGGGTGGTGTCCCGGTCGTCGACGGCGGTCATCGGGCACCTCCTACGGGTCCGGCTGGTTTCGGATGGATGTAGGAATGCTACCCGAGACCACCGACAGCCACAACCCCTAATCCCCAGTATTTCCAAGGGATTTCACCGATCCGCTGTCCACAGGCTGTGGACGCCGGGATGCGCATCCCGGCGGTGCCGTGACGGTGCCGATCAGTCCGCGGCCGCGACCTCGGCGAGCTGCACGACGTTGCCCTCGGGGTCCACGACGTCGAGGCGACGCAGGCCGCCGAACTCCCAGGGGCGCGCACCCGGCGCGAGCGCACCGCCGGCGCGCACGACGAGGTCGGCGGCGTCGAGCGATGGCACGAGCAGCACGGGCTTGAGCGGTGTCGACTCGCGCACCTCGGGCGGGTCGGCGATCTCGATGCCGGCGGCGATCGCGGCCGGGATGGCGACCACGGCCACCTCGCACTGCTCGCCCCGCACCACCGCGTACCCCTCGGCGCGCTCGGCCACCTCGAGGCCGAGAACCGCGGCGTAGAACGCCGCCACCCGGTCCACGTCCAGCGCGTACACCGCCACGCCCACCGACCGCACCCGCGCCACGTGCGCACCCTAGGCGCACCGGCAGCCCGCGAGGCCGTGATCGCGAGGGTTTCCGGGCAGCGGCACCGGGGTAGTCAGCGGCCGCCCCAGACCCCGACGAGACCGCAGGTGACCCATGCCCAGCCCGTGGAGCTCCGTGGCGATCGTCGTCAACCCGACCAAGGTGGACGCCGGCGGCAACCGGGCCGAGGTCGAGACCCTCTTCGAGCGTCACGGCCTGCCCGCGCCACGCTGGTACGAGACGACGCAGGACGACCCGGGCGAGGGCATGGCCAAGCAGGCCGTCGCCGACGGCGCGGACCTCGTGGTCGCGCAGGGCGGCGACGGCACGGTGCGCGCCTGCGCCGCGGTGCTCTGCGAGCTCGACGCCGTCCTGGGGCTGCTGCCCGCGGGCACTGGCAACCTGCTGGCCCGCAACCTCGACGTCCCGCTCGACCTCGGGCCGGCGGTGGAGCTGCTCGCCGCCGGGCCGCACCGGGCGATCGACGTCCTCGAGCTCGACGGCACGGCGTACGTGGTGATGGCGGGCACCGGCCTCGACGCGCTGATGTTCGAGGAGACCTCGGACGACCTCAAGGACCTCGCCGGCTGGGCCGCCTACGCCGTGGCCGGTGCCCGGGCGGTGCGCCGGGCCCGGGCGCACCGGGTGCGGCTGGAGGCCGACGGCGCGCGGCACAGCATGCGCGCCGTGGGCGTCGTGGTCGGCAACGTGGGCACCCTCACCGGTGGCCTCGAGCTGCTGCCGGACGCCGACGCCTCCGACGGCCGCATGCACGTGGCCGTGCTGACCGCGCGCACGGTGCGCGACTGGCTGCGGCTGGGCACCTCGGTGCTGCGGGGCAGCCGCCCGGAGGCGACGTCGATGCGCGTGCTGCGGGCGCGCGACCTGCGCGTCACCTGGCCGCGACCGCTGCCCGCGGAGGTCGACGGCGACCTCGTGGACGACCGGCGCTCGGTGCGGTTCGGCGTCCGGCCGAGCTGCCTCGAGGTGTGCGCACCGGAGCCGGACGGCTCCTGAGCGACGGGAGGTCCCGACGCCGCCGGCCGGTGTGGGCGCGGGGCGGCCCGGGAACCACGGGCCCGGCTCCGGCGTCGGATCGGAGCACCCACGGGAGGGGGACGTCATGGCGAGCAGGGGACGCAGGGCGGCCGCAGCGGCGGCCGCGGCCGCGGCGATGGACGAGGGTCCCAGCGGAGTCGGCGCACGGCTGGCCTCGCTGCCGCGCCTCGTGCGCGACGTGCTGAGCGGCCGCTACGACGGTCTGAGCAAGCGCCGGCTGCTCCTCATGGTGCTGGCCGTGCTCTACGTGGTCTCGCCGGTCGACCTGCTGCCGGAGGCCGTGCTCACCATCCCGGGCCTGCTCGACGACGCCGCCGTCGCGGCGTGGCTGGTCGCGAGCCTGCTGCGGGCCACCACCGACTACCGCGAGTGGGAGACCGGCCGACTGCGCGCCGACGACCCCCGCGTCGTGCGGGGCGACGTCCTCTCGGGCTGACGCCGGGCACCGCCGTTCCGGCGATCCGAGCGGCCGAAGGCCTCAGTCCGGCGTCCGGCGTGCCGATCACGTAGGGGACACGTCCCCGCCACCGTGAGGAGGCGCCATGACGATCCCCGTCGTCGCCGTCGCGCAGGGTCGCCGGCTCGTGCGCATCGCGCTGCTCGGCAGCGTCGTCGCCACGGCCGTGGCGCACCACGTCGTCGGCGTCGTGGCCCAGACCGTGTCGGGCGCGCCCGCGCTGGACGACGAGCGGATGGCCGGCAGCTTCGACCGCGTCTCCGACGGAGACGGCCCGGAGTACCTCAACTCGCGGCTGTGACCGCGCGCGGCCTCACGCCGCGCGGAGCCCCGCGGCGTCCGCGAGCAGGCGCACCGAGCGCAGCCGTGCGTCCGCATCAGGCGACTGGTGCGCCGTGATGAGCTCGTCGGCGTCGGCGGTCTTGGTGAACCCCTCGAGGTAGTCGACCACCTCGCCGGGCGTGCCCACGGCCGCGTAGGTGAGCATGTGCGCGATCTGGCGCCCCTGCGGGGAGGCGAGCACGGCCTCGGCCTCCTCGTCGGTCCAGCGCTGGCCCCGGCCGAGGAAGGCGCGCACCCGCAGCAGCAGGGTCTGGTGCAGCTGGGCGTGCGCGTCGTCGGCGTCCTGCGCGGCCACCACGTTGACCCCCGCGATCACGTAGGGCTCGGCCAGCTGCGCCGACGGGCGGAACTCGCGCCGGTAGAGCGCCACCGCGGGCTCGAGCAGCTCCGGCGCGAAGTGCGAGGCGAAGGCGTAGGGCAGACCGAGCAAGGCTGCCAGCTGCGCCCCGAACATCGACGAGCCGAGGACGTAGAGCGGCACGCGGGTGCCGCGACCAGGCGTGGCGTACACGCCGGGCACCAGCGTCTCGTCGCCGAGGAACGCCTGGAGCTCCTGCACGTCCTGCGGGAACTGCTCGGCCGAGCGCGGGTCGCGGCGCAGCGCGTACGTCGTGGCCTGGTCGGACCCGGGCGCGCGGCCGAGGCCGAGGTCGATGCGGCCGGGGTGCAGCGACTCCAGCGTGCCGAACTGCTCGGCGATCGTGAGCGGCGAGTGGTTGGGCAGCATGACGCCGCCTGCGCCCAGGCGGATCGTCGAGGTGTGCGCGGCGACGTGCGCGATGAGCACGCTCGTGGCGGCGGACGCGATCCGCGGCATGTTGTGGTGCTCGGCGTACCAGACCCGCCGGTAGCCGGCGGCCTCCGCCGCCCGGGCCAGCTCCACGCTGCGCGCGAGGCTGTCGCCCACCGCCTGCCCGGGGGCGACGGGGGCGAGGTCGAGGATCGACAGCGGGACGGTCATGGCTCCTCCGGGGTCGGCGCCGGTGTCACAGGCACCAACCGTCGCACCGCCGGCTTCCTTCCGCGACGGCGGTGCCCCGCCGCGTCAGCGTGACGCGGTCCACGCCAGGAGCCGGTCGACGTCCCAGGTGGTCACCACGCGGTCGGGGTCGACGCCGCACTCCACGGCGCGCGCCACGCCGTTGGCCTGCCAGTCGAGCTGGCCGGGCGCGTGCGCGTCGGTGTCGAGCGCGAGCAGCAGGTCCGCCTCGACGGCGGCGCGCAGGATCCGCCGCGGCGGGTCGAGCCGCTCGGGGCGGCTGTTGATCTCGAGCGCGACGTCGAACCGGCGGCAGGCCTCGATGACGATGTCGACGTCGAACTCCGACTCGGGCCGCTTCCGGCTGCCCGCGACCATCCGGCCGGTGCAGTGGCCGAGCACGTCGACGTGCGGGTTCGCGATCGCCGCGACCATCCGGCGCGTCATCGGTTCCGAGGGGGAGCGCAGCTTGGAGTGCACGCTGGCCACGACGACGTCGAGCCGGGCCAGCAGGTCGTCGTCCTGGTCGAGGGTGCCGTCCTCGTTGATGTCGACCTCGATGCCGGTGAGGTAGCGGAAGGGGGCGAGCTCGGCGTTGATCCGCTCCACGAGGTCGAGCTGGCGCTCGAGCCGCTCTCGGGTGAGCCCTCGGGCCACGGTGAGGCGCGGGCTGTGGTCGGTGAGCACGGTCCACTCGTGACCGAGCGCCGCGCACGCCTCGGCCATCTCCTGCGGCGGGCTGCCGCCGTCGCTCCAGTCGCTGTGGGTGTGGCAGTCGCCCCGGACCGCCGCGAGGAACGCGCGACCGGCGTCGTCGAGGGAGTCGGCGGGCCCGGGCCGGGCCTCGAGGTCGAGGATGTACGCCGGCGTCGCGCCGTCCACGGCCTCGGCCGCCACGGCCGCGGTCTTCGGGCCCACCCCGGGCAGCTCGGTGAGCGTGCCGTGGGCGATGCGCCGGCGCACCTCCTCGGCGCCGACCGTCTCGAGCGCGGCCGCCGCCTTGCGGTAGGCCTGCACGCGGTAGGACTCGGCGTTCTCCCGCTCGAGCAGGAACGCCGCACGACGCAGCGCCGCGACCGGGTCCATGCCGGGACAGTACGTCGCAGCTGTGCTCGGCCGCAGGCGGTGCGCCCGGCGGCCGGACCTCGGCGCCGTGCGACGTCGGCGACGCGCGTGCGGAGCCCGGCGCCCCGCCGTCCGCCCAGCCGCAACACGGGCGACGTGTGTGCGGGCCGGGGCGTAGCCTCCCGTCCTCGTGAGCACGCTCGTCGACCGGGTCGCACCCCCGCGGATGGGGTCGAGCTTCCGGTGGCTGCTCTCCTCGAACACGGTCGCGAACCTCGGCGACGGCATCGCGCTGGCGGCCGGCCCGCTGCTGGTCGCCTCGCAGACCCACGACGCGTTCCTCGTCGC
This sequence comes from Frankiales bacterium, assembly GCA_016125335.1. NCBI lineage: Bacteria > Bacillati > Actinomycetota > Actinomycetes > Frankiales > Frankiales bacterium. Next base: position 93,027 of record WGLY01000022.1, on the reverse strand, counting down.
GATGGCGGGCCTGCTCCAGCGGCTGCCGTGGCTCCTCCTCGGCCTCTACGCCGGCGCCATCGCGGACCGGGTCGACCGCCGGCTGCTCGTGATGGTCGCTGACGGCTCGCGCGCCGTCGTGGTCGCGGTGCTGTGCGGCGCGATCCTCACCGACCGGGTCGACATCACGGTGGTGCTCGTCGCGATGCTGCTGCTCGGCGTCGCCGAGGTGTTCGCGGACACGACGTCGTCCACCCTGCTGCCGATGCTGGTGAAGCCGGCGGACCTCGGTGTGGGCAACGCCCGCTTCCAGGGCAGCTTCCTGGTGGCCAACCAGATCGTCGGCCCGCCCGTGGGCGCGTTCCTGTTCGCCGCCGGGATGGTGTGGCCGTTCGTCACGCAGGTGGTGTGCGTGTCCCTCGCGGTGCTGCTCGTGTCGCGGATCGTGACGCCGCCCGGCGCGGTGCGCGACACCTCCCAGTCCCACGTGCTGCGCGACATCGCGGAGGGCGTGCGCTGGCTGCTGCACCACGCAGCGGTGCGCACCCTCGCCCTGGTGATCCTGGTCTTCAACATCACCTGGGGCGCCGCGTGGTCGGTGCTGGTGCTCTACTCGCTCGACCACCTGCACATGGGCGAGATCGGGTTCGGCCTGCTCACCACGGCGGCCGCCGTCGGCGGCATCGCGGGCACGTCGTCGTACGGCTGGATCGAGCGGCACGTGGCGCTGGCGACGGTCATGCGCGTCTGCCTGCTGCTGGAGGTGCTCACGCACCTGTCCCTCGCGCTCACCACGTCCGGTGCCGTGGCGATCGCGATCATGGTCGTGTTCGGCGCCTACGCGTTCGTGTGGGGCACGGTGTCGCAGACGGTGCGCCAGCGGGTGGTGCCCACCGAGCTCCAGGGCCGGGTCGCGAGCGTGTACATGGTCGGCCTGTTCGGCGGGCTCGTGATCGGGCAGGCGATCGGCGGCTGGCTGGCGAGCACCTGGGGGCTGACCGCGCCCTTCTGGTTCGCGTTCGTGGGCTCCGGCCTCACGCTCGCGCTCGTGTGGCGCCAGCTCGCGCACATCGCCCACGCCCCCGCCGAGACGGTGTGACCGGAGTCCTTGCGCACCTCCTGAGCGTCGACTAACTTCGCTTACCGAAGTACGAAGCGGGTGGCGCGTGGTTGCCGCCCCGGGCGCTCCCCGCGGGGGAGCGCCGTCACGTCACGGCACAGCGAGGTGTCATCGCATGCTCCGCCGCGCTCCCGGTGCCGCACCGCGGCCGACCACGGGGGTGCCGGGGCGGTGAGCGACTGGCAGGACGCGGTCGACGAGATCCGCGCGCGCGAGCAGGCGGGGCGCCGTATGGGCGGCCCGGAGAAGCTCGCCCGTCAGCACGACGCCGGCAAGCTCGACGTGCGGCAGCGCATCGACGCCCTGCTCGACCCCGGGTCGTTCCACGAGATCGGGACGCTCACCGGCAAGCGGGTGACCACTCCCGACGGGGGCGAGGAGTTCCAGCCCACCAACTTCGTCATGGGCCGCGGGCGCATCGACGGCCGCGTCGTGGTGGTGGGCGGCGACGACTTCACCGTGCGGGGCGGGGCGTCGGACGCCTTCATCATCCGCAAGCAGGTCTACTCCGAGCAGATGGCGCAGGAGCTGCGGGTGCCGCTCGTGCGCCTGATCGACGGCACGGGAGGCGGCGGCAGCATCCGCAGCCTGGTCGACATGGGCCGCACCTATGTGCCCGCGCTGCCCGGGTGGGAGATCTCGGTCGCCAACCTCGAGACCGTGCCGGTCGTCTCGCTCGCGCTCGGCCCGTGCGCCGGGTTCGGCGCGGCCCGCGTGGTGGCCAGCCACTTCTCGGTGATGGTGCGCGGCATCAGCCAGATCTTCACCGCCGGCCCGCCCCTGGTGGCCGCCATCGGCGAGCACGTCACCAAGGACGAGCTCGGCGGGCCGGACGTGCACGGCCCCAACGGCACCGTCGACGCCGTGGTCGACTCCGAGGAGCAGGCGTTCGCCAGCACGCGCCGCTTCCTGTCCTACCTGCCGTCCTCGGTGCACGAGCTGCCGCCCCGCGGGCCGGTCGCCGACGACCCGGACCGGGCCGACGACTGGCTCATCGGGGCGGTGCCCGCCGAGCGCCGCCAGGTGTACCGGATCCGCCCGATCATCGAGTCCGTCGTCGACACCGGCTCCTTCTTCGAGATCGGCGCCGCGTACGGGCGCGCGCTGGTGACCGGGCTGGCCCGCCTCGACGGCTGGCCCGTCGCCGTGCTGGCCAGCGACCAGTACGTGTCCGGCGGCAGCTGGGGCTCGGCGGCGGCCGACAAGGCGGTCCGCATGGTCGACCTCGCGAACACGTTCCACCTGCCGGTGGTGCACCTCGTGGACAACCCCGGCTTCCTCATCGGCCAGGCCGCCGAGCGTGCCTCGGCGATCCGCCACGGGATGCGCGCGCTCTCCGCGGTGCACCAGGCCGAGGTGCCCTGGTGCTCGGTGGTCCTGCGCAAGGTGTTCGGCGTCGGCGGTGCCGGGCACGCCAACCAGTCGCGGCTCCAGGTGCGCTACGCCTGGCCCTCGGCCGACTGGGGCTCGCTGCCGGCCAAGGGCGGCATCGAGGCGGCCTACCGCGCCGAGCTGGAGGCCGCGGAGGACCGCGAGGCGCTGCTCGAGCAGCTCACCGAGCAGGTGCAGGCCACCGCGGGAGTGCTCAAGACCGCGGAGACCTTCGACATCGAGCAGCTCATCGACCCGCGTGACACCCGGCGCCTGCTCTGCGAGTTCGCGAACCTCGCGGCCCCGCTGCGCACGCCGGGACGCGTGACGTGGGGGCTTCGGCCGTGACCCGGGGAGGCGAGGCCGCGTGAGGCCGCCGTTCGAGCGCGAGGAGATCGTGCTCCCGCTGATCCTGCGGCGCCGTGCGCAGGAGTGGCCCGACCGTCCGTTCCTCCACGACGTCGAGGGCGGCTCGCTCACCTTCGGGCAGCTGCACGAACGCGCGCTGCTCTGGGCCCGCGCGCTCATGCGCCTCGGCGTCGAGCCCGGGGACACCGTGGTGACCATGTCCCACAACCGCGTGGAGAACTACGCGCTCTGGTTCGGCATCGCCTGGGCGGGCGCGATCGAGGTGCCGATCAACGTCGGGCTGCACGGCACGGTGCTCACCCACCAGCTGTCCGTGCCCGAGGCGGCCCTCGTGCTCGCCGACGGCTCGGCCGTGCCCGCGCTCCAGCAGGCGGCCCCCGGCGTCCCCGCGCTGCGCCGTGTGGTGGAGCTCGACCCGCCGGAGGGCGACGCCGAAGGCCCGCTCGAGCGGCTGCCCGTGGCCGGCGTGCTCGACGGCGTCCCGGACGAGCCGCCGCGGCCGTACGCCGACCCGCAGATGTGGGACGTCGCGTCGGTGATCTACACCTCCGGCACGACCGGGCCGTCCAAGGGCGTGCTCATGCCGTGGGGCCAGCTGCACGCGGGGCAGCTGCTGACGGCGGCCGGCGTCGCCGACGGGCCCTCCGAGCGCAAGGTGATGTACGTCTGCGGGCCGCCCAACCACGTGCAGTCCAAGGGCGCTGTGGCGTCGATGGCGATGCTCGGCGGCGAGGTCGTCGTGCGGCACGCGTTCAGCGGCACGCGCTTCTGGGAGGAGGTCGAGCGCTTCGGGGTGTCCGACGCCGGCCTGATCGGCGCCATGGCGCAGTTCCTGCTCGCGGCGCCGCCGAGCCCGCGTGACGCCGAGACCTCGCTCACCAACGTGCTCATGGCGCCGGTGGTGCCGGCCGTCGACGAGTTCAACGCCCGCTTCGGCACGCGGGTGTGGAGCGCGTACAACATGACCGAGATCAGCGTGCCCACGTGGCTGCGCGAGTGGCGCGCCGGCGACACCCCCACCTGCGGCCCGGCGCGGGAGGGCTACCCGTTCTACGCGCTGCGCGTCGTCGACGAGCACGACCTCGACGTCGAGCCGGGCGAGGTCGGCGAGCTGATCCTGCGCACCGAGGTGCCCTGGACGATGAACGCCGGCTACCTCAACAACCCGCAGGCCACCGCGTCGGCCTGGCGCAACGGCTGGTTCCACACCGGCGACGGGTTCCGCGTGGACGAGCAGGGCCGCTACGTCTTCGTCGACCGTATGAAGGACACCATCCGCCGCCGGGGCGAGAACATCTCGTCCTACGAGGTTGAGGCCGAGGCCGTGCTGCACCCGGGCGTGCTGGAGTGCGCCGCGGTCGCGGTGCCCGCCGACGAGGCGGAGGACGAGATCAAGCTCGCCGTCGTCCCGGTGCCGGGGTCCGGACTGACGCCGGAGGACCTCGTCGCCTTCCTCGTGCCGCGGATGCCGTCCTTCATGGTCCCGCGCTACGTGCAGCTCGTCGACGAGCTGCCCAAGACCCCGACCCTGCGGGTGCAGAAGGCGCTCGTCTCCCGGTCGGTCGACCCCGCGGACGGCGTCCACGACCGCACCGCGGCGGGAGCAGGCACGACCCCCACGTCCCGAGAGAAGAGGTAGGCGCATGCAGGGATCGGCGAAGGACCACGAGTACGTGAAGCTGCTCGACCGGATCATCGCCGCGGCGGAGGCGGGCGACCCGAGCGACATCGACAACGTCTACGCGCCCGACGCCGTCATCTGGCACAGCCACGACGGCAAGGAGTCCACCGTCGAGCAGAACAAGAAGCTGCTCGTGGCGATCGACCGGATCATCGCCGACCGCGTCTACGACGACCGGCGCGTGTGGGTGTGGGACGGCGGGGTCGCCCAGACGCACACGCTGCGGGGCACCCGGCGCAGCGACGGTGCCCCGATCGAGCTGCACGCGATCGTGGTCTGCCAGGTGTCCGACGGCCGGATCACCCGCCTCGACGAGTACATCGACCCGGAGGAGTCGGCGCAGATGCGCCGCTAGACCGCGAGCCCTGCCGCCGCCGCCCCGGTGTGACCTGGTTCACACCGGGGCGGAGGCGTGCGCGGGGGGTCACGGACGGGCCGACGTCATCGCGCCGAACGGGTGAAGACCCGCCGCGATCGTGCCGATGCCTACGGCAGCGCCAGTCCCCCCGCTGACGAAGGAGCATCGTGAACCCGCTCGACGACCTGGAGAACGTCGACGAGGTCCCCGACCTGGCGAGCACGGAGCCGCAGACCCACCCTGTCGTCCCGCTGCCCGCCTCCGGAGACCGCGCGCCCGCCCGTCGGCGCCGCCAGTGGGGCGGCGAGCGGCCCCGCAAGCCGCTGCCCATGGTGGAGCAGCCGGCGTCGACCCGGGCCACGTGGCTGGGCGGGTTCGCCATCGCCGCCACCGTGGCCGCCTGGCTCGCCTACCTCGTGAGCACGGTGATCGCGGGCTTCGTCGACGACGGCGCGCGCAGCAGCGTGTTCCTCGAGCAGACGGTCGTCTACGTCGCGATCATGACGATGCTGACGTTCTCCGCCCTCATGTACCTGCTGGCCCGCCAGGGCGCGCTGTACCGCTCGCGCAACCACGTCCGCGTGCCGCGCGCGGAGATCGACGCGTTCATGGCCAACTCGCGGCCGAGCCTCACCGTGCTGGTGCCGTCGTACTGCGAGGAGCCCGACGTCGTCCGCTCGACGCTGCTCTCGGCGGCGCTCCAGGAGTACCCGGGACTGCGCGTGGTGCTGCTGCTCGACGACCCGCCGCACCCCGGCGACCCGGCGGCCGCCGCGTCGCTGGCGGCGTGCCGTCGCATCCCCGAGGAGCTCAACGCCCTGCTGGGCGAGCCGCTGGCCAGGTTCGAGGCCTCGCTGGCCGGCCACGAGGCGGCCGCCGACAACGGCGGCCCGGCGGACCCCTCGGCCGTGCGCTCGCTGGCCCTGGACTTCCGCTTCGCCGCGCAGTGGCTGCGCGAGCTCGCGGCCGGCTACCCGCGGACATCGACGTCGGACGACATGATGGCCGACGAGGTGCTCGGCGGGCTCGCGGAGGACCTCGCCGTGACCGCCAAGGCGCTCTTCGGCGCGCTGGACGACCGGGCCCCGGTGCCCGCGGAGCGGCTGGCGCAGCTGTCCCGCCGGCTGGTGTGGACCTTCTCCGCGCAGGTCTCGGCGTTCGAGCGCAAGTCGTTCTCCAACCTGCCCCACGACGCGAACAAGGCGATGAACCTCAACGCCTACATCGGCCTCATGGGCCGCTCGTTCCGCCAGGTGCAGACCCGCATCGGGCTGCTGCTGCGCCCGACCGAGCCCGACGTCGACGGCTCGTTCGCCGTGCCCGGCTCGGACTACATCCTCACGCTCGACGCCGACAGCATCCTGCTGCGCGAGTACTGCCTGCGGCTCGTCTACCACATGGAGCTGCCGGGCAACGAGCGCATCGCGGTGATCCAGACGCCGTACTCCGCCTTCCGCGGCGCCGAGACGCGGCTGGAGCGCATCGCCGGCGCGACCACCGACGTGCAGCACATCCTCCACCAGGGGATGACGCACTTCGGCGCCACGTTCTGGGTGGGGGCCAACGCCGTGATCCGGCGCACCGCGCTCGAGGACATCGTGGAGACCTCGTTCGTGCAGGGGGAGGAGGTGCGGCGCTACGTCCAGGACCGCACCGTGATCGAGGACACCGAGTCGAGCATCGACCTCGTCGCGCACGACTGGACGCTCTTCAACTACCCCGAGCGCCTGAGCTACAGCGCGACCCCGCCGGACTTCGGCTCGCTCGTGGTCCAGCGCGCGCGCTGGGCCAACGGCGGCCTGCTCATCGCCCCGAAGCTGCGCCGCTACGCCAAGGCCGCACGACGGGCCGGGCACCGGGTGCCGCGGGCGCAGCTGGCCCTGCGCTTCAACTACATGGCGTCGATCTCGTGGGCCAGCCTGGGGCTGGTGCTCCTGCTGACGTTCCCGTTCGACAGCCGGCTGCTCAGCGGGCTGATCGTGCTGGCGGCGCTGCCGTACTTCATCGCGATGGCGTCGGACTTCCACCGGCTCGGCTACAAGCGCACCGACGTCTTCCGCGTGTACGCGTTCAACCTCATCCTGCTCGCAGTCAACCTCGCGGGGACGCTGAAGTCGCTCCAGCAGGCGGCGTCGAAGTCGAAGATCGCCTTCGCGCGCACGCCGAAGGTGGCCAACCGCACTGCGGCGCCGGCGCTGTTCGTGCTGGCGGCGTACGCGATCGTCGCGGTGTCGCTCTACACGCTGCACAACGACGTGATCTCGAGGAACTGGAGCAACGCCGCGTTCGCGACCTTCAACGGCGTGCTCACCATCTACGCGATCGTCGCGTTCATCGGGCTGCGCAACTCGATCGTCGACGTGGTGCTCGGCACGTGGCACTGGATCCGCGTGCCGGTGCCCGCCGCACCGCCGGCCAAGGCGCCCGAGCCCGAGGGCGAACGGACCATGGACTGGGAGTCCGTCCTGTACTTCGGCCCCGACCACGCGGGCGACACGGTGGTCCGCTCGGCGCCCGCGGTGTCGCACGCACCCGGCCCGCGCCGCGGCGACACCCGAGCCCGGCAGAGGTAGGCGAGCGATGCCCACCCACGTGAGTCCCGTGTCCTCGGGCGCCTGCGCCCCGTCCCGTCCTGGAGCACCAGCATGAGCGCGACCGCACCGTCCGCCCGCCGGACCCGGATCTCGTGGACCCGGTTCGCCGTCGTCGTGGCCAGCGTCGCGGCCGTGTCGTTCGTCGGCGTCCGCGCGGTGTCCGCCGCGTTCGCGACGCCGGTCGTGCCCGGCCCCACCGGGTTCGCGGCGTACGTCGACGTCACCGCGATGCCGGCGTACGCGTTCGAGACGCCCTCCGGCCCGGCGCAGTCGCACGTCGTGCTGTCGTTCGTGGTGGCCGACCCGTCGTCGCCGTGCACCCCGTCGTGGGGCGGCGCCTACTCGCTCGACCAGGCGGCCTCGACGCTCGAGCTCGACCGCCGGCTCGCGCAGCTGCGGCTCACCGGCGGCGACGCCGCGGTGTCGTTCGGCGGCCAGCGCGGCTCGGAGCTGAGCACCGTGTGCACGCAGCCGCCGGCCCTGCGCGAGGCCTACCGCGCCGTCGTCGACCGCTACCAGGTCTCGAGCATCGACCTCGACATCGAGGGCTCGGCCCTCGACGACACCGCCTCGATCGCGCGGCGCGCCACGGCGGTGCGCGGCCTCCAGGACGACGAGAAGGCGCAGGGCCGCGACCTCGCGGTGTGGCTCACGCTCCCGGTGTCGACCTCGGGGCTCACCACCCAGGGCGTCGCCGTCGTCGACTCCATGCTGTCGGCCGGCGTCGACCTCGCCGGCGTGAACGGGCTCACCATGGACCTCGGTGTCACGCCGACCGCGGCCCAGCCGATGTCGTCGTTCGTGCTCCAGGCCGCCCGCGCCCTCCAGACGCAGGTGTCGGCGGCGTACGGCCGCGTGGGCATCCACCTCGACGCCACGCAGGCGTGGGGCAAGGTGGGCATGACGCCGATGATCGGCCAGAACGACCTGCCCGCCGAGGTGTTCACCCTCGCCGACGCCGGCACGGTCAACCAGTTCGCGCGCGACCAGGGCGTGGGCCGGCTCTCGATGTGGTCGCTCAACCGCGACAGCACCTGCCGCTCGCCGCTGCCCACCGTGCTGAGCGTGGTGCAGACCTCGTGCAGCGGCGTCGACCAGGGCGACGCGTCGTACGCCGCGGTTCTCGCGGCCCACAGCGACGGCGCCCCGCTCGGCCCGCAGTCGCCCGCGCCGACCACGTCGCCGACAGCCACCCCTGTCGCGACTCCGAGCACGCCGTCGTCGCTGGTGGACGACCCGGCGCACAGCCCGTTCCCGATCTGGGACCCGCTGGGCACCTACCCGGGCGGCACCAAGGTGGTGTGGCACCACCAGGTGTACCAGGCGCGGTACTGGACGACCGGGTTCGCGCCGGACACCCCGGTGGCGTCGAGCTACGACTCGCCGTGGACGCTGCTCGGCCCGGTGCTGCCGGGTGACACGCCCGCCCCGCTGCCCACGCTCGCCCCGGGCACGTACCCGCAGTGGGACCCGGCGCAGGCCTACGTCGCCGGCTCCCGGGTGCAGCTGGGCCTCGTGCCCTACCAGGCGAAGTGGTGGACCCAGGGCCAGAAGCCGGGCGTCGCGGTGTCCGGCGGGTCCCCCTGGGTGCTGGTCGCGCCCGGCGGCTGAGCCGTCCGGGGCTCGTGGCGATCGCCGCGAGCGGGCTGCGTCGTCCCGGCTAGGCTGCCCGGGACGACGACGTCCGCGACCGATCGAGGCTGACATGACCGACACCACCGTCCCCACCCCCGTCTCGGTCACCTGGCCGCCGCACGACCCGGCGACCTACCGCACGGTGCCGGCGGCGTCCGCCCCCATCGACGCGGACCGCGTGGCCGCGCTGCTGGCGGCGGAGTGGGAGCGGTTCGAGAAGGCGACGCCGGGGTCTGCCGCGCACCACGCGCGGGCGCTCGACCCGCTGCCGCTCGGGGTGCCGTCGTCGTTCCAGCACTGGGACCCGTACCCGGTCGCGATCACGTCGGCCAAGGGCGCGTGGCTCACCGACGTCGACGGCCGCCGGCTGCTCGACCTGTCGATGGGCTTCGGCGCGATGCTGGTGGGGCACCTCAACCCCGCGGTGGTCGAGGCGGTGGAGCGCGCGCTCACCACCGGCACCCTGTTCGTCACGCCGTCGCCGGTGTCCACCGAGGCGGCCGAGCGCTTCCAGCGCCGCTTCGGCCTCGACCAGCTGCGCTTCGCGAACTCCGGCACCGAGGCCACGATGTACGCCGTCCGCGTCGCCCGCGGCTTCACCGGCCGCAAGGCGATCGTGAAGATCGAGGGCGGCTACCACGGCGGCTACGACGCGCTGTCGGTGTCGGTGAAGCCGGACGTCGCCGACGCCGGGCCCGAGGAGGCGCCGGAGCCCGTGACGCCGTTCGAGGTCGAGGCCGGCACGGTGCACGTGGTGCCCTACAACGACCTCGCCCGGCTCGAGCAGGTGCTCGACCAGCACGGCTCCGAGATCGCCTGCGTGTTCATGGAGCCGGTGCTCGAGAACATCTCCATCGTCGTGCCGGACGAGGGCTACCTCGCCGGCGTCCGCGCGCTCTGCGACGCGCACGGCGCGCTGCTCGTCTTCGACGAGGTGAAGACGGGCCTCACCGCGGGGTACGCCGGCGCCTCGCAGCGCCTCGGCGTCCGTCCGGACCTGGTGGCGCTGGCCAAGAGCATCGGCGGCGGCCTGCCCCTCGCCGCGTTCGGCGGCACCGCCGAGGTGATGTCGACGGTGACGGACGGCCGCATGCCGCACTTCGGCACCTACAACGGCAACCCGCTCGTGATGGCCGCGGCCATCGCGGTGGACGAGATCGCGACGCCGGAGGCCCTCGCGACCGCCGAGGCCCTCAACGTGGGCGCGCTCCAGCAGATCGACGGCGTCATCGCCGCGCACGACCTGCCTGCGCACACGGTGGGCTTCGGCGTGAAGGGCGCGGTCACCTGGTCGCCCACGCCGGTGCGCACCTACCGCGACTACAAGCGCACCGACTTCGGCGCCGCGGAGCTGTCCTGGCTGTGGGGGGTCAACCGCGGCATCCTCACCCCGCCCGGGCTCGACGAGCAGTGGCTGGTGTCGCTGGCGCACACGGCCGACGACATGGCCCTGCTCGTCGGCGAGTTCACCGAGCTCGCCGAGGCCCTCCGCGCCTGACCCGGACGCGGTGAGGGACCCGCACAGCAGCGGGAGCAGGGTCCGGGTTCGCAGGACGACGGGAGTCGAGCATGGAGTCGTACGCCAAGGGGCCGACGGATCAACCGCTGCTCGAGGAGACCATCGGGGCCTGCCTCGACCGCGTCGCGGCGAGGCATGCGGACCGCGAAGCGCTGGTGGAGTGCAGCACGGGCAGGCGCTGGACCTACTCCGCGCTGGTCGAGGAGGTCGACGCGTGCGCGCTCGGCCTCCACGAGCAGGGCGTGCGGCGCGGTGACCGGGTCGGCATCTGGGCGCCGAACTGCGCTGAGTGGGCCTTCGTCCAGTTCGCCACCGCCAAGCTCGGCGCGATCCTCGTCAACATCAACCCGGCGTACCGCACCCACGAGCTGGCGTACGTGCTCGACCAGTCGGGCATCTCGGTGCTCGTGGCCGCGCCGGACTTCAAGACCAGCGACTACCGCGCCATGGTGGCCGAGGTCGAGGACGAGCGTCCGGCGCTGCGGACCACCGTGTTCCTCGGCAGCCCGGAGTGGGAGGCGCTCATGGCGTCCGGCCGGGCCGGGGACCGCGCCGTCCTCGCCGACCTGGCCGGTGAGCTCGCTGCCGACGACCCGATCAACATCCAGTACACGTCGGGCACCACAGGCTTCCCCAAGGGCGCGACGCTGAGCCACCGCAACCTGCTCAACAACGGGTACTTCGTGGGCGAGGGCTGCGGCTACACCGAGCACGACCGCGTCTGCATCCCGGTTCCCTACTACCACTGCTTCGGCATGGGGATGGGCAACCTCGGGGCCGTGACGCACGGGGCTGCCATGGTGCTGCCGTCGCCCGGCTTCGACCCGGCGCTCACGCTGCGGGCCGTGCAGGACGAGCGCTGCACCTCGCTCTACGGCGTGCCCACGATGTTCATCGCCGAGCTCAACCTGCCCGACTTCGGCTCCTACGACCTGTCGAGCCTGCGCACCGGGATCATGGCTGGATCGCCGTGCCCGGTCGAGGTGATGAAGCGCGTCGTCGCCGACATGGGCATGACCGAGGTGACGATCTGCTACGGCATGACCGAGACGTCGCCGGTGAGCACTCAGACCGGTGCGGACGACGACCTCGACCGCCGCACGTCCACGGTCGGCCGGGTGCACCCGCACCTCGAGATCAAGGTGGTCGACCCTGTCGACGGACGCACGGTGGAGCGCGGCGAGACCGGGGAGTTCTGCACCCGCGGCTACTCGGTGATGCGCGGCTACTGGGAGGAGCCGGACAAGACGGCGGAGGCGATCGACGCCGACGGCTGGATGCACACGGGCGACCTCGCCGTCATGGACGAGCACGGCTACGTCAACATCGTGGGACGCATCAAGGACATGGTGATCCGCGGCGGCGAGAACGTGTACCCGCGCGAGATCGAGGAGTTCCTCTACACGCACCCGGACATCGTCGACGCCCAGGTGATCGGGGTGCCGGACGACAAGTACGGCGAGGAGCTCATGGCCTGGGTCCGCCTCCGCCCGGGTGTCGAGACGCTGTCGGCCGAGTCGCTGCGCGAGTACTGCCAGGGCCGGCTGGCCCACTACAAGATCCCGCGCTACGTGAAGGTCGTCGACGAGTTCCCGATGACGGTCACCGGCAAGATCCGCAAGGTCGAGATGCGGGAGGACTCGATCGCCGAGCTCGGCCTCGGCGACGTCGCGCGCCGGCGATTCGCCTGACGAGGTCGGGGAGCCGCGTTCGCGGCGACAGGTGAGCGAGGGTCAGCGGCGCAGGACGGCAACGCCCAGCGGGGGGAGCGCCAGCCCGTCGGGCCCGACCGACGCCGTGCCGGCGGGCCAGTCGAGCTCGATCGAGCGCGCCCCCTCGGCCGGGACGGTGACGGGCTCGTCGGACAGGTTGGCGACGGTGGCCCAGCCCCGGCGCCGCACGGAGAACCACCGGGCTCTGCCCTCGGCGTCCTCGGACCACCCGCAGTGCAGTCCGTCGGGTGCGCCCCGCCGCTGGGACGACGCATCGTGCGCGGAGGCGGACGCCGATCCGGGTCCGTCGGGCGCCGAGCGCAGGGCGATCAGCGCGCGGTACCAGTCGAGCAGTCGCGCGTGCTCACCGGTGAGCCGCTCCTCCCGCGCGAGAACGGAGCGGTCGCGGGTGGCGGGGTCCTGGGGGTCGGGGACGGCGGCCGGGTCCCAGCCGTGGTCGCTGAACTCCCCGCGCCGTCCCTCCGTGACCGCCCGCGCCAGCTCGGGGTCGGTGAACGAGGAGAAGAAGCACCACGGTGTCGTGGCTCCCCACTCCTCGCCCATGAAGAGCATCGGCGTGTACGGCAGCGTGAGCAGGAGGGCCGCGCCGATGGCCGCCCGGTCGATGCCCGCGAGCCGCACCAGCCGCTCCCCGGCGGCGCGGTTGCCCACCTGGTCGTGCGTCTGGAGCGCGACGACGAGCCGCCAGGGGTCGGTGGCCGACCAGTCGACGGGTCGTCCGTGGGAACGGCCGCGGAACGTCGACCACCTGCCGTCGTGCAGGAACCCGCGCTCCAGCGTGTGCGCGACGGACGCGCAGGAGCCGAAGTCCGCGTAGTAGCCCGAGGTCTCGCCGGTGAGCAGCCAGTGCAGCGCGTGGTGCACGTCGTCGTCCCACTGCGCGGTCATGCCGACGCCGCCACGCGACGGCGGGGCGACGGTCCGGACGTCGTTGCGGTCCGTCTCGGCGACGAGGGTCAGCGGTCGGCCCAGCTCGACGGACAGGCGCGCGACGGCCTCGCCCAGCTCCTCGAGGAAGGTCAGCGCTCGGTGGTCCCGGAGCTCGTGGACGGCGTCGAGGCGCAGGCCGTCGAGGTGGTAGTCGCGCAGCCAGCCGCAGGCGCTGTCGACCAGGATCCCGCGCACGTCGTCAGATCCGCGGTCGTCGAGGTTGACCGCAGGACCCCAGGGCGTGGTGTGCGCGTCGGTGAAGAACGGCCCGAACGCCGACCAGTAGTTGCCGCTCGGCCCGAGATGGTTGTGCACCACGTCGAGCAGCACGGCCAGGCCTCGCGCGTGCGCCGCGTCGACGAAGCGGGCGAGGGCCTCCGGGCCCCCGTAGTGGGCGTGGACGGCGTCGAGGGCGACCCCGTCGTAGCCCCAGCCCCACGGCCCCTCGAACGCGGCGAGGGGGAGGAGCTCGACGTGGGTGATCCCCAGCGCGGCCAGGTCGTCGAGCAGGTCGATCGCCGCGTCGAGGGTGCCGTCGGGGGTCGCAGTGCCGACGTGCAGCTCGTACACGACCGCGCCGTCGGCGAGGTCGCGACCGCGCCACCCGTCGTCGGTCCAGGGGAGCGCAGCCACGTCCACGACCCGGGCAGGGCCGTGCACCCCGTGGGGGAGGAACCGGGCCCGCGGGTCGGGAACGGTGGATCCGTCCACCTCCAGCAGGTACTCGGCGCCCGGGCGCCACCAGGCCTCCCCGCCGCCGTACCAGCCGGGGCGCTCGGGCAGCGGCCGCAGCTCGTCGGGCTCCCGGCCGTCGGGCAGCGCCCGCAGCCGGGTCGCGCGCGGCGCCCACACCTGGAGCGGGGGCGGCACGCTCATCGGACCCGCTCCAGCAGGGTCACCGGCCAGTCGCGGTGCAGGTCCGCCACGGGGACGCCGGCCCCGCCGGCGCACGTGTGCTCGCGCCCGGTGAGGAGGTCGTGCCACGTCCCGTCGGGCAGGGCGGCCGTGGTCGCGCGGTCCCACCCGCCGGCAGCCGCCAGCCTCAGCGCCAACCTGGTCGCGGTGACGGCGAGGCCGCCCCCGCGGACGAACCCGACCGCGTGCTCGGCCCGCTCCCCCTCGAAGCCGACGGGGGTGTGCTCGGCGTCGGCGCCGACCAGCTCCGGGTGGTCGCGCCGGGCGCGCAGCCCGAGCGCCGTGAGCCGCAGCTTCGCGGCGTCGAGGTCCTCGTAGGGGTCCGGGACGGCCGAGAGCGCGCGGGCGAGCAGCGCCGACAGGTGCGCGTCGTCGGGTGGCTCCCGGTTGTCGGGGTCCACGAGCCGGAGGCTCACCGTCTCGCAGCCCTGGTAGACGTCGGGCACGCCCGGGGCGAGCAGGTGCACCGCCCGCTGACCGAGCACGTTCGCGACGAAGCCGGGATGCAGGGTGTCCACGAGCTGCCGGGCCACGGTCATGATGGCGGGGTCGGACAGGAACTCGTGCACGGATCGGGTGAGCCCGGCCTCGTACTCCTCGTCGGGGTGCGTCCAGGAGGTCCGGAGCTTGGCCTCACGCGTCGCCTTCACCAGGTACGCGGCGAGGCGCTCGGGGCCGATCGGCCAGGCGCCCACGAGCGTCTGCCACAGCAGCCAGCCCGTGGCGCCGTCGAGCTCGCCGTCCGGCGCGGTGAGGCCCCCGCTCTGCTCCCGCCACGAGCGCATCGCCTCGACCCACTGGTCCGGCACCTCGCTCAGCGCCGCGAGCCGGGCCCGGACGTCCTCGCTGCGCTTGGTGTCGTGCGTGGACAGGGCGTTCATGGCGCCGGGCCAGCGCGCCTGGCGAGCGGTGGCCCAGGCGTGGAACTCCTCCGGGCTGACGCCGAACCGGTCGGGCTCCCCGCCCACCTCGTCGAGCGCGGAGAGCGGGAACCAGCGGTAGAACGCGGTGTCCTCGACGCCCTTGGCCACGGCCGGCCCGGTCGTCTGCTGGAAGCGGCGGCAGAACTCGTCCTTGCGGTCGCCGCGGCCCCGCCGGCCCAGCGCGAGGTCTCGGAGCAGGGCGATCTCGGGGCCGCGCTCCGGGCGGGCCCGGGTCGCGCGCTCGGCCGTGGCCTCGAGGATGCGCACCGACTCCTCGGTGGGCGGCTCTCCCGGCACGACGTACGCCCGGTAGACGGGGATCGCGACGAGCAGCTCCACCAGGGCCTCGGTCAGCCCCCGCCGCGAGAAGTCGCGCAGCCTCACCTCGGACTGGCACACGTCGTAGGCGACGGCGGCGAGCCGGTCCACCTCGGGCGAGAGCATCTCGCCGAGGACGTCGCGACGCGCCTGCTCCTGCGCCTGCTCCCAGCTCAGGCTCGCGGGGTGGCCCGGCGTCGCCAGCTCGGCGAGCGCCCCGACCAGCACCGGTGCCCCCTCGGGATCGACGAACAACCCGCAGATGCGCAGCAGCGCGTCGTAGCCGGTGGTGCCGGCGCAGGCCCAGTCGTCGGGAAGGGCCTCGTCGCCCTCGAGGATCTTCTCGACCACGACCCAGGCGCCGCCGCTCGCCTCGTGAAGGCTGCGCAGGTAGGCGCGGGGGTCGGCGAGCCCGTCGGGGTGGTCGATCCGGAACCCCGACACGACGCCGTCCCTCAGCAGCCGCAGCAGGACGCCGTGGCTGGCGTCGAAGACCTCGGGCTCCTCCACCCGGAACCCGAGGAGGGTGTCGACGTCGAAGAAGCGGCGGTAGTTCAGCTCGTCGCCGGCCGCGCGCCAGTAGGCCAGCCGGTAGTGCTGCTCGGCGAGGAGCTGCTCGAGGTCGAGGTCCTCGGTGCCCGTCCTCACCGGCAGCACGTGGTCGTAGTAGCGGACCACGGGCCGGCCGTCCGGGCCGCCCTGCGGCTCCAGGACGATCTCGCCGGCGTCGAGGCAGTCCCCGATGCGCCGGCCGAGGATGGGCAGCAACACGGGCTGGTCGAGCGACCAGTCGACGTCGAACCAGCCGGCGTGCGCCGAGTCCGCGCCGTCGCGCAGCACCGACCAGAACGCGGCGTTGAGGTGCTCGGGCACCGGCAGCGCCATGTGGTTGGGGACGACGTCGACCACGACGCCGATGCCGTGGTCGCGCAGCGCCGCGGCCGCCCGCAGCAGCTCCGGCTCCCCGCCGAGCTCGTAGTTCACGTGGCCGTGGTCGACGACGTCGTAGCCGTGCGTGGATCCCGGCGTCGCCTGCAGGATCGGGGACAGGTAGGCGTGGCCCACGCCGAGCTCGCGCAGGTAGCCGGCCCGTTCGCCGAGGGCGGCGAACCCCCGCTCGGGGGTCAGCTGCACCCGGTAGGTCGACGTCGGCGGCCTCACCGCGGTTCGCCCCCGACTCGGGCGGCGTCCCGGACGCGTGTCGTCGGACTCATGAGCGCTTGCGCAGCACGACGACGCTGTGGCTGGTCAGGTCGACCACCTGCCCGGGCCGCAGCACCGGGTCGGCCTGGTCGCCCACGGGCGGGGTGGCCGCGGTTTCCGCGGTGTCCAGCTCGATGTGCCAGGAGCTGCCGAACGACGCCTCGGGCAGGGTGAAGGGCACGTCCCCGGAGTGGGCGTTCATGAGCAGGAGGAAGGAGTCCCCGGAGACCGGCTCCCCCCGCTCGTCGATCTCGTCCATCGCCTCACCATTGAGGAAGACGCCCAGGGTCCGGGCGAACCCGTTGGTCCAGTCCGACTCGTCCATCTGCCGGCCGTCCGGCCTCAGCCAGGCGATCTCGTGCTGACCGGCGGCCCGCACGTCGTGACCCTGGAAGAACCTCCGTCGCCGGAACACCGGGTTGTCCCGGCGCAGCTGCGCCACCGACTCGACGAAGCCCATGAGGCTCGCGCCGTCCTTCGTCGGGTGCCAGTCGACCCACGACGTCTCGTCGTCGAGGCAGTACACGTTGTTGTTGCCGCCCTGGGTCCGGCCCAGCTCGTCGCCGTGGAGCAGCATCGGCACCCCCTGGCTGAGGAACAGGGTCGCGAGGAAGTTGCGCTGCTGGCGTGCGCGGAGCCGGTTGACCCCGGTCTTGCGCGTGGGGCCCTCGACGCCGCAGTTCCACGACCTGTTGTTGCTCTCCCCGTCGGCGTTGCCCTCGCCGTTGGCGTCGTTGTGCTTCTCGTTGTAGGACACCAGGTCCCGCAGCGTGAACCCGTCGTGCGCCGTCACGAAGTTGATCGACGCGATCGGACGACGTCCGCTGCTCTCGTAGAGGTCCGAGGAGCCGGTGAGGCGCGAGGCGAACTCCGGCATGGTCGCGGGCTCGCCGCGCCAGAAGTCCCGGACGGTGTCGCGATAGTGGCCGTTCCACTCGGTCCACAGGGGCGGGAACCCCCCGACCTGGTAGCCGCCCTCGCCGAGGTCCCACGGCTCGGCGATGAGCTTCACCTGCGACACGATCGGGTCCTGGTGGACCAGGTCGAAGAACGCGCTGAGCCGGTCCACCTCGTGGAACTGCCGCGCCAGCGTCGCCGCGAGGTCGAACCGGAACCCGTCCACGTGCATCTCGGTGACCCAGTAGCGCATCGAGTCCATGATCAGCTGGAGGACGTGGGGGCTGCCCATGAGCAGCGAGTTCCCGGTCCCTGTCGTGTCGTAGTAGTGACGTGGGTCGTCGTGGACCAGTCGGTAGTACGCGGCGTTGTCGATGCCCCGCAGCGACAGTGTGGGCCCGAGATGGTTCCCCTCCGCGGTGTGGTTGTAGACGACGTCGAGGATCACCTCGAGTCCTGCGCGGTGCAGGTCGCGCACCATCGACTTGAACTCCGAGACCTGCTGGCCGTCGGTCCCGCTGGCGCTGTAGAAGGCGTGCGGCGCGAGGAAGCCCAGGGTGTTGTAGCCCCAGTAGTTCGACCGGCCACGCTGCACCAGGTGGTGGTCGTGGATGAAGTGGTGCACCGGCATCAGCTCCACCGCCGTGATGCCGAGGCGCTTGTAGTGCTCGAGCATCACCGGGTGCGCGACCCCGGCGTACGTCCCGCGGATCTCCGGTGGGATCCGGGGATGGCGCGCCGTGAGGCCCTTCACGTGCGCCTCGTAGATCACGGTCTCGTGGTACGGCGTCCGCGGCGACCGGTCGTCGGCCCAGTCGAAGAACGGGTTGATCACCACGGCCTTGGGGACGTGCGGGCCCGAGTCCAGGTCGTTGCGGGCGTCGTGGTCGGCCCACCTGTAGCCGAAGCACGACTCGTCCCAGTCCACCCGCCCGTCGATGGCC
Organism: Frankiales bacterium; assembly: GCA_016125335.1. NCBI lineage: Bacteria > Bacillati > Actinomycetota > Actinomycetes > Frankiales > Frankiales bacterium. The sequence continues at coordinate 74,538 of WGLY01000022.1, read as the reverse complement.
TTCGCGTAGGGGTCCAGGAGCACCTTGGCCGGGTTGCACCGGTGCCCGGCCCCGGGGTCGTAAGGACCGTGCACCCGCCAGCCGTACCGCTGGCCGGGGAGGATCCCGGGCAGGTAGGCGTGCCACACGTCCGCGTCGCGCTCCCGGAGCGGAACCCTGGTCTCCGTGCCGTCGGCCGCGAACAGGCACAGCTCGACCCGGTCGGCCACCGACGAGAAGAGCGCGAAGTTCGTCCCGCTCCCGTCGTAGGTCGCCCCGAGGGGGTAAGCGGACCCGGGCCACACCTGCATGAACGTCCTCTCGTGCCGGGCCGGTGCCCTGGCTGGTCGGGTCCCATCCTGTCGGTCGTCGGTTCCTGCGCCCACCCTGCCCTGCCGGCGCCGGTCAGGCCCCACGGATGCGCGAGCACGGCCGGCGGGACTCGCGCTCGGCCCTGCTCAGCGGGAACCGGTGCACGGCGGTCCCTGCACGGCGGCGAGCGGCAGCTGCTCCAGCGCGGATCCCCGCACCCGTGATCCAGCGTGACGAGGAGTCCTTGGCCCAGGCCTTCCGGCGAACGCTGGCCGAGCTGGGGATCGACCGCGGCCAGCTCGCACCGGGTCGGCTCGAGGATCGGGACCGGCTTCGCATGCTCTGGGGAGGAGGGCAGGACCAGCCGCGACGGATCCTCACGCATCAGCCGAGGCGCGACGTCGAGGCAGGTGGGCCGCCCGGGGATCGAACCCGGAACCCGCGGATTAAAAGTCCGCTGCTCTGCCAGTTGAGCTAACGGCCCGGCACGTGCGGCATCAGCCCGGACATCCCTCCGGAGACGAACCGACCCGTGACGGTCAGATCATGCCAGCAGGCCGTGCCGAGGGATCCGCACGGCGTGCGTCACTGACCGGTGGAGCCCGCCACGACGGCGCCGATGCTGAGCTGGGACACCATCGTCGAGCAGGCCTTCGAGCCCGACGGCAGCGCGACGATGACGGACACCGTGCTCCCGGGCGGGTACACGCGCAGCCCCCGGACGGACACGGCCGCGCATGCCGAGGCGCCGAAGTTCCCGTAGTCGACGGTGCGCAGCAGCGCCGACGCCTTGGCTCCCGGGGCCAGCGTGACGGTGGTCGTCGGCGGCTGGGCGCTGTGCGCCGCGGCAGCGCCCACCTGCGCGCTCGACCCGAAGGCCACGAACGACACTCCCGGGTGGCCGGCGAGCTTGCACGTGCTGGAGCCCTTGTTGGTGAAGATGATCGGCCGGTAGATGCTGCCGGCGGTGCCGTCGGCCGGTCCGAGCGTGAGCGTCAGGTGCGCCACGGTGCACCGGGTGACGGAGACCACCGTCGCCGTCGAGCTGGGCGACGCCGTGACGGTGGCCGTCGCGGTCGCGGTCGCTGTGACGGTGGTCGTGGCCGTCGCGGTGACGGTGGTCGTCGCCGTCGACGTCGCGGTCCCGGAGCAGGCCGTGGTGAGCAGCAGGAGCGGTAGAGCGGCCAGCAGAGCGGTGCGTCGCGGCACGGCGAGCCTCCCGCGGATAGAGGACGGTGCTGCCACTGTGCCACTTCTGGCCGCCGGCCGGGAGGGGCGCGCAGCCGGGCCCCGCGGAAGACGGCGCCTCTAGTGGGCCAGACGTGTAGTGCCCATCACGGTGAGCAGCCTGTCGACGGCGGTGACGGTGGTCACCGCCGTGGCGGGATCCGCGAGTAGGGAAACGTGCCGGCGCGACCGAGCTGCGGCTCAGTCGGTCCACTGCTCGCCGGTGAGCTCCTGGTAGGCGTCCACCGCGGCGTGCGTCGTCGGGAAGAAGCGGTCGTCGCCGACCGTGCGGTGCAGGCCGTAGTCGTGCAGCTTGCTGCGCACCACGTCCTTGAGCTCGGCGAACACGAGGTGGACGCCCACCGTCTCGAGGTCGGGCACGAGGTCCTCGAGCATGTCGCAGGCCGTGGTGTCGACGTCGGTGATCGGCTCCGCCGCGACGACGACCCACGAGGGGCGCGGGTCGCGGCGTACGGCGGCGACGACGGTCTCGCGGAAGGTCCCGGCGTTGGCGAAGATGAGCGGCGCGTCGAAGCGGATCACCACGCAACCGGGGAGGCGCTGCGCGTCCGGGTACATGCGCACGTCGTGCAGTCCGCGGGTGCCGGGCGATCGGCCCAGCTCCGTGCGGTAGGGCATCCAGATGCGCCGGAAGACGTTGGCCACCGAGAGCGCGATCGCGAGCACGATGCCCGGCAGCACCCCGAGCAGCGCGACGCCGAGGAACGCGGACATGCTCAGCCAGAAGTCGGTCTTGCGCTGGTGGTAGAGGCGCACCGTCGCGGGCACGTCGGCGAGCGAGAGGGCCGCGGCGATGACGATGGCGCCGAGCGTGGGCTGCGGCAGCGGCGCGAGCAGCCCGGGGGCGACCACGAGCATCAGCGCGATCATCACGGCGCCCACGAGGCCGGAGACCTGGCTGCGCGAGCCGGCCTGCTCCGCCACGGCCGTGCGCGAGGCGCTGGTGCTCACCGGGAAGCCCTGGAACAGCCCGGCCGCGATGTTGGCGACGCCGATCCCGACCATCTCGCGGTCGCCGTCCACCACCGCCCCCTGACGGTCGGCGAACGAGGTCGCGGTGGAGATCGTGTCGGCCAGCGCCACCAGCGCGATGCTCACGCCGCCGACGACGAGCACGCCGAGGTCGGTCATGCCCACGCGGGGCACCGTGAAGGCCGGCAGCCCCTCCGGCAGCACGCCGATCGTGCTCACGCCGCGCCCCGCAAGGTCGGCGACGACGCTCACCAGCATCGCGAGCAGGGCGGCGACGAGCACCGAGGGCACCTTCGGCAGCCACCGGTTGAGCACCAGCAGCACCGCGAGGGAGAGCAGCCCGATCCCCGCCGCCGCGGCGACCACCGCGCCGTCGGCCAGTGCGACGGCGACGGCGCGCACCTCGCCGAGGAAGGTGTCGGCGTCCACCGAGAAGCCGAGCAGCTTGGGCAGCTGGCCCACCACGATCGTGAGCGCGAGCCCGTTCATGTAGCCGCGGATCGTCGGCTTGGACAGCAGGTCGGCCACGAAGCCGAGCCGGCCGAGCCCCGCGCCGAGCATGACGACGCCGGTGATCACGGCGAGCGCCGAGGCGAGCACCACCGCCCGCGCCGGGTCGCCGCCCGCGGCCTGAAGCGGCAGGATCGTCGCGGCGATCATCGGGCCCAGGGCGGAGTCGGGGCCGAGCACCAGCACCCGCGAGGTGCCCACCGCGGCATAGCCGAGCAGGCACAGGACCGACGTGTACAGGCCGGTCACGGCCGGGAGGCCGGCCAGCTCGGCGTAGGCCATGCCCTGCGGCACGAGCAGGGCGGAGAGCACCAGCCCCGCGACGACGTCGCGGCCCGCGTAGCCCGCCTGGTAGCCGCGCAGCGAGGGCGCCAGCCAGCGCGGCCGCTCCTGCGGCGAGTCCAGGTCGGCGATCGACACCGCGGCCTCCGCTCGCACCGGCCGGCAGCCACCGGGGCCACCGCCGCGGCCCGCGGCGCGACGTCGTCGGGTCGCGGGCTCCCGACGCGCGCACGCTACCGCCGGCGGCCCCGACGACGCCCGCCGCGACGCGTGGCCCTCAGCCCCGCCGGCCGGGACCGCACGGAACTGCCGCAGGCCGTGGAGACCGGCCGGCGGATCCGTGCTCCCGGGCGGCGACGCGGGGGAGCGACGGGGTCAGGCCAGGTCGGCGAGGGGGGCGTCGGGGTCGGCGAGCCGGTCGAGGTCGATCGGGTGGTCCGCGGCGATGAGCGCCTTGATGTCGTCGACGACGTCCCACACGTTGACGTTCATGCCGGCGAGCACGTGCCCGTCCTTCACCCAGAACGCGACGAACTCGCGCGCACCGAGGTCGCCCCGCACCACCACGCGGTCGTAGCCGCCGGGCTCGGCGTAGCCGGTGTACTCCATGCCGAGGTCGTACTGGTCGGTGTAGAAGTACGGCTGCCGCTCGTAGGCGGCCTTCTCGCCCACGATGTCGGCTGCGGCCACCCCGGGCTGGTTGAGCGCGTTGGCCCAGTGCTCCACGCGCAGCCGGCGGCCCAGCACCGGGTGCCAGGCGTTGGCGACGTCGCCCACCGCGTACACCGCGGGGTCGCTCGTGCGCAGCCGCTCGTCGACCACGATCCCGTTGTCGACCTCGAGGCCCGCGGCCTGCGCGAGCCCGACGTTGGGCGTGATCCCCACACCCACGAGCACCGCCTCGGCCGCCAGCTCCGTCCCGTCGGCCAGGCGCACCGCCACCACGCGCCCGTCGTCGCCGACGAACGAGTCGACGCCCACTCCCGTGCGCAGGTCGACGCCGTTCTCGCGGTGCAGGTCGGCGAACACCTGCGCCATCTCCGGGCCGAGCACGCGCTCGAGCGGGAGCGGCATCGTCTCGACGACGGTCACGTCCACCCCCGCCTTGCGGGCGGCGGCCGCTGCCTCGAGACCGATCCACCCGGCACCGACGACGACGATCCGCGCCACCGACTCGAGCACCGAGCGCAGGCGGTCGCTGTCGTCGAGGGTCCGCAGCGCCAGCACGCCCTCGAGGTCGGCCCCCGGCACGTCGAGCGTGCGCGGGCTCGAGCCGGTGGCCAGCACCAGCACGTCGTAGGGGACCTCCTCGCCGCCGCCCAGAAGCACCGCGCGGGACCCGCGGTCGAGCGACTCGGCCCGCACGCCGCGGCGCAGGTCGACGTCGTTCTCGGCGTACCAGTCCTCGGGGTGCACGAACAGGCTGTCGACGCCCTTCTCGCCCTGGAGGTACGCCTTGGACAGGTTGGGGCGCTCGTACGGCAGGTGCCGCTCCTCTGCGAGGATCGTGATCGACCCCGCGAACCCCTTGGCGCGCAACGACTCCGCCGTCTTCGCCGCGGCCAGGCCACCCCCCACCACGACGACCCTCTGCACGTCCGCCATGTCCGTCCTCCCGTCTGGCTGGTCGACCCGCACTACCCGCGCGTCAGGCGCTCACACGCGTCGCGCACGGGATCACCCTGCCCCAGCGCCGGGCTGCCTGCCACCGGCCGCCTCAGGGCACCCAGCGCAGGGCCTGCCCGTCGGTGCGCCCCAGGTCGGCCACGACCAGCAGCGCGGCGCCTTCCGCGGGTTCGAGCCGGACGTCCTCGGGGTCGTCTCCCTCCCACACCACGACGTCGCCGGGGTCGAGCGCGAAGGCACCGTGCACAACGACGCCCTGCTCGACGACGGCCACCCACAGCCGCGCCGACGGTCGCTCGAGCCGGGCCGGCGCCGGCCCCAGCCGGACCGCGCGCAGGTCCACGTCCACGGCGGCGGCGTCGTGGCGCACGCACACGTGGTGGGGTCCGATGCCGGCGCCGTCGGCGGCCACCGACACGCCCACCGGCTCCCGCGCTACGCGCACGTCCCACTGCCACGGCTGGCGCGCGAGGCTGTCCGGGCTGGCGGCCAGCACCACCGAGCCGGCCGCGCCGAGCGTCCGCGCGGCGCCGCGCAGGATCAGCTGCACGGGCGTGCGCCGCCCCGGCTCACGACGTCGCGGACTCGAGGTCGGCGGCGGTGAGCGTGCCCTGCCGCTCCGCCGCGAGCAGGCGGGCCATCACCTTGCGGGCCTTCGCCACCCCGGCGTCCTGCGCGATGAGGACGTCGAACTCGCCCGGCGGCCGGGACTGCATGCCGATCTCCTGGAGCGCCAGGGCGTCGGCGTCCTCCTGGAGAACCACGCGCAGACCCTCGACCAGCTCGTCGGTGGCCCACTGCTGGTCGACGCCGAAGTTGCGCGAGAACGCGTAGAAGTAGTGGCTGTTGTGCGCGTCGATCGGGGTGATGCCGTTCATCACCTTGATGAGGTAGCCCTCCTCGCGCGGGCGCCCCTGCCCGGTGATGCCGGAGTGCAGCACGTGGAAGCTCGGCGCGTGGAACTCCGTGCAGTGGAAGCGGTCCCAGAGCCCCTCGAGCCGCATCGTCGAGGCGTAGAGGGGAGGAGCGGCGACGCCGGGCATCAGGCGGTCGGCCGAGACGACGTCGCCGTCGACGACGACGGTGATCCCGTGCTTGTAGATGTAGTCGTCCCCGACCGTCGAGGTGTGGATGAACGACTCGTGCGTGAGGTCGAGCAGGTTGTCGTGGATCAGCTCGGCGCGGCAGTCGAAGTGGAACGAGTGGGTGACGGTGGCCCACTCCGGGTCGGCCATCCAGTGCGTGTCCGGCACCTTGGCCGTGTCGGCGCGCTCGGCGTCACCGGTCCACACCCACACCCAGCCGTCCTTCTCGACGACGGGGAAGGAGCGCACGACGGTGCGCCGCGGGATGATCTCCTGCGCCGGCACCCGCACGCAGGCACCGTGGCAGTCGAAGGTGAAGCCGTGGTAGCCGCACTCGATGTCGTCGCCCACCAGTCGCCCCGCGGAGAGCGGGTAGGCGCGGTGCGGGCAGCGGTCCTCGAGCACGACGGCACGGCCGTCGAGCGTGCGGTAGAGCACCAGCGGGATCTCGCACACCACGCGGCGGGCCGGCTCCCGCGTGACCTCGGTCGACCACGCGGCGACGTACCAGGCGTTGAGGACGTACACGGCTCTCCCCGGCGGACGGCGGGGCGTCGTCGCGGCCGGCGGCGCGGACGCTGCCCCGCAGGGACGCCGCCGACTGTACGACGCTCAGGCCGAGCGGCGACGGGCCTTCGCCTTCTCCGGCTCCGCCTCGGAGGCCTTCTTCGAGGTGCTCTTGCGGGCGCTGCCCGCCGGGGCCTTGCTCGAGGAGGCGGCGCGCTTGCGCGGGGCGGGCTTGGCAGGCGCGCTCTCCTGGGCCTCGGCCCGGCTGGCCTTCGTGCGCTCCACCGACTCGCGCAGCGCGGCCATGAGGTCCACCACGAGCCCGTCGCCGGTGTCGCCGTCCGAGGCCGGCTCCGGCGCGGTGACGCCCTCGCCCCCGGCCACCTTGGCCTCGATCACCTTCAGCAGCGCCTCGCGGTAGTCGTCCTTGTACTGCGCGGGGTCGAAGTCCGAGGCGAGCGAGTCGACCAGCGACGCCGCCATCGCAAGCTCCTGCTCGCGGATCTCGACGTCGCCCTCGAGCACGCCGAAGTCGGCCGCGCGCACCTCGTCCGGCCAGAGCATCGTCTGCATCACGAGGACGTCGCCCCGCACGCGCAGCGCGGCGAGCTGGGACTTGTTGCGCAGCACCACGCGGACGATCGCGGTGCGATCGGTCTGCTCGAGCGCCTCGCGCAGCAGCACGTAGGGCTTGAGTGCCTTGGACTCGGGCTCGAGGTAGTAGCTGCGGTCGAAGAGCAGCGGGTCGACCTGGTCGCTCGGGACGAACTCGAGCACCTCGATCTCGCGGACGCCGGGCACCGGCAACCCCTCGAAGTCGGCCTCGTCCATCACGACGAGCTGGCCGCTGTCGGTCTCGTAGCCCTTGGCGAGGTCCTTGTACTCCACCGGCTGGCCGTCGATGCTGCAGGTGCGCACCATCTTGATCCGCCCGCCGTCGGCGGCGTGCACCTGGTGGAACCGGACGTCGTGGTCCTCGGTCGCGGCGTACAGCTTGATGGGCACGTTGACCAGCCCGAAGGCGACCGAGCCCTTCCACATCGCTCTCATCGACGGTTCTCCTGACCGGTGGGGAAGTCACACGACGCGAGGAGACGCCGCCGTTGTGCCGGAATGGCCATGATGGACCCGTGCGACCCATGCTGGCCACCCCCGGTCCGTTGCCCTCGGTGACCGAGGGGCCGCTGACCTGGGCGTTCGAGGTCAAGTGGGACGGGATGCGGATCCTGGCCCGCACCACGGAGAAGGGACTGCGGCTCACCAGCCGGACGGGCGCTGACGCCACGTCGCGGTTCCCCGAGGTCGCCGCCACCACCGGTCTGCCACCGGACACCGTGCTCGACGGCGAGATCGTCGCCTTCGACGAGCAGGGGCGACCGTCGTTCGCGCGGCTGGCGCCGCGGATCCAGGGCGCGCCGCGCGGGCCCGGCGAGCGCCCGGTCACGTACGTGGTGTTCGACCTGCTCCGGCTGCGCGGCGTCGACCTCGTGGGCCGCCCCTACGACGAGCGCCGTGCGCTGCTGCGCGAGTCCGTCGTCCCGAGCGCTCACGTCCTGGTGCCGGACGCCTTCGACGACGGCGAGGCGCTGCTCGCCTCCACCGCCGCCCAGGGGCTCGAGGGAGTGGTGGCCAAGCGCAGGTCGTCGCCCTACCGCCCCGGCGTCCGCAGCCCGGACTGGGTGAAGGTGGCTCACCGGCGCACCCACTCGTTCGTCATCGGGGGCTGGAAGCGAGGCGTGGAGTCCGGCCGGCCGCTGGCCTCCGTGCTCGTGGGCACGCCCACGGCCGACGACGGCCTGCGCTACGACGGCGCGGTCGGGTCCGGGTTCACCGAGAAGGTGTCGACGGCGCTGCTGGCCGTGCTCGCCGACACCGTGCGGCCGACGAGCCCGTTCGAGCCGAGCGACGCGGTGCCCGACGCGCTGCGCGACGGCATCACCTGGGTGGAGCCGCTCCTCGTGATCGACGTCGAGCACCTCGGCCGCGGTGGCCAGGGCCTGCTGCGCGCGCCCTCCGTGGCCCGGTTGCGGCCGGACCTCACCGCGGCGGACGCGACGGGCGACGGGGGCGAGTCGTGAACGGCGGACCGGTGACCACGGAGGTCGGCGGCCGCCAGCTGCGGCTGACCAACCTCGACAAGGTGCTCTACCCGGAGACCGGCACGACCAAGGCCGAGGTGCTCCAGTACTACCTCACGGTCGCGCCCGCGATCCTCGCCCTCGCGAAGGACCGGCCGGTCACGCGCAAGCGGTGGCCCGACGGCGTGGGCGCCGAGCCGTTCTTCGAGAAGAACATGCCGCGCGGCGCACCCGACTGGATCCCGCGCCTGACGCTGCACCACGACGGCTCGCGCTCCGGCCGCGGTGCGCGCGACCTCGACTACCCCCTGCTCGACGAGGTGGCCGCCGTCGCATGGTGCGCGCAGCAGGGCGCGCTCGAGCTGCACGCGCCGCAGTGGCGGGTCGACCGCGCCACGGGCGAGCCCCTCGCGCCCGACCGCGTGGTGGTCGACCTCGACCCGGGCGCCCCTGCGGGGCTGGCCGAGTGCGGCGAGGTCGCGCTGCTGGTCCGCGCGATGCTCGAGAGCCACGGCATGACCGCGTACGCGGTCACGAGCGGCTCGAAGGGGATGCAGGTGTACGCCGCGCTGGCCGAGGCGTCGGACAAGGGCCGCGCCGTGATCGACCGCGCGGGATCGACGTCGGAGTACGCCCGGGCGCTGGCCGCCGCGCTCGAGCAGCACCTGCCGGCGCTCGTCGTGAGCCGCATGTCGAAGGACCTGCGCCCGGGCAAGGTGTTCGTCGACTGGAGCCAGAACAACCCGGCCAAGACCACGATCGTGCCGTGGTCGCTGCGCGGGCGCGATCACCCGACCGCGGCCACCCCGGTGCCGTGGGCCGACGTCGAGGCCGGCACCACGCGCCAGCGCAGCCTCGCCGAGGCGCTCGAGTGGTACGCCGACCACGCCGGCGACCTCGCCCCCCTCTCCCCCTGACCGGTCCGATGTCACTGGTGAAACGGTCGCTTCCGGGCCCCGGAAGCAGCCCTTTCACCAGTGACATCGCGGGGGGTCAGGTGCGCGGGGCTCCGGCGGCGGTGTACGCCGTCTTGCTCGTGGTGAAGAAGTCGACGGCGGCGAAGCCCTGCTCGCGCGGGCCGTGGCTGGAGTCGCCGCGGCCGCCGAACGGCACGTGGAAGTCCACCCCGGCGGTGGGCAGGTTCACCATCACCATCCCGGCCTTGGAGTGGCGGCGGAAGTGCGACGCCGTCGCGAGGTCCGTGGTGCAGATGCCGGCCGACAGGTTCATCGTGCTGCCGTTGGCCGCCTCGAGCGCCGCGGCGTAGTCCGGCACCCGCACCACCGACACGACGGGGCCGAACACCTCCTCGCGGTTGATCGTGTGCTCGGGGGCGGTGCCGAGCACGAGCGCCGGGGCCATGAAGTGGCCCTGCGTGGCCGACTCCACCAGCTCGCCGCCGAGCACCTCGCCGCCCTCCTCGCGCGCGACGTCGAGGTAGCGCAGGTTCTGCGCCAGCTGCGTCTCGTCGACCACCGGACCCATGTCGGTGCCCGCGGCCCGGGCGTCGCCCACGGCCCAGCGCCCGAGCCGCTCGCGCACCGCGTCCACGAACCGGTCGTGGATGGCGTCGGTGACGATCACCCACGACGACGCCGTGCACCGCTGGCCGGTGCTGCCGAACCCGCCCTGCACGAGGCACTCCACCGCCACGGCGAGGTCGGCGTCGTCCACGACGACGAGCGGGTTCTTGCCGCCGAGCTCGAGCTGCACCTTGCGGCCCACCGGCGCAGGGGCGTCGAGGATGATGCGGCCGGTGGCCACCGAGCCGGTGAACGTGACGGCGTTCACCGCCGGGTCGGTCGTGAGCGTGGGGCCGAGCACCGAACCTCGCCCCAGCACGAGGTTGAGCGCGCCCTCGGGCAGCCCGGCCCGGTTGAGGATGTCGACGAGCTCCCACGCGCTCGCGGGCACGAGCTCGGCCGGCTTGAGCACCACGGTGTTGCCGAACGCGAGGGCCGGCGCCACCTTCCAGGCCGGGATGGCGATGGGGAAGTTCCACGGCGTGATCACCGAGACGACGCCGAGCGGCTCGCGGGTGACGGTCACCTCGATGCCGGGCCGCACCGAGTCCAGCACGTGCCCGTGCGGTGCCAGCACCGCGCCGGCGAAGTACTTGAGGATCTGGCCGGCGCGCACCACCTCGCCGCGCGCCTCGGGCAGGGTCTTGCCCTCCTCGCGGGCGAGCAGGTCGCCGAGCTCGTCGGCGCGCGCGAGCACCTCCGAGCCGGCCCGGTCGAGCACCTCGGAGCGCTGCCAGGGCGTGGTGGCCGACCACACCGGGAAGGCGGCGGCCGCGGCGTCGATCGCCTGCCGTGCGACGTCGACGTCGGCGGTCCCGTGCTCCACGACGACGTCGGAGAGGTCCGACGGGTTGACGTCCGCGTGGACGCCCCCGCCCGTCACGGTCGACCCGCCCACGACCGAGGTGATCTGCCTGCCCATCGCGACTCCCGTCCGCTCGTCCCTGCCAGGACCCTAGACGGCGCGCTCGCGCGTCGCCCCGCCGCCGACGTCCCCCCTCGCCAACCGCATCCCGCGGCCGCGCCGTCCGGACCGGCCGGGACGCGCGGGACGCCGTAGCGTTCGGCCATGGCGGTCATCGGCGTCACCGGGTCGACCGGCCGGCTCGGCGGCCGCGTGGCGGCGCGCCTGGCCGGCAGCGGCGCCCGGCAGCGGCTCCTCGTGCGCGACCCGTCGCGCGCGCCGCAGCTGAGCGGCGCCGACGTGGTGGCGGCCTCCTACGACGAAGGCGCCGCGGTGAGCCGCGCCCTCGAGGGCGTGGAGGTCGCGCTGATGGTGTCCGCGTCCGAGAGCGTCGACCGGGTGGCGCAGCACCTCACGTTCGTCGACGCCGCCGCGGCCGCCGGCGTGCAGCACCTCGTGTACGTGTCGTTCCTCAACGCGCACCCTGACGCGACGTTCACCCTCGCGCGCGACCACTGGGCCACCGAGCAGCACATCGGCCGCAGCGGCATGAGCTTCACGTTCCTGCGCGACTCGCTCTACGCCGACGACATGCTGCGCCTCGCCGGCGACGACGGCGTCATCCGCGGTCCGGCCGGTGACGGCCGCGCCTCGGTCGTGGCGATCGACGACGTCGCGGACGTGGCCACCGAGGTGCTCCTCCGGTCGGCGGCGCATCGCGACGTCGCCTACTCGGTGACGGGTCCGGAGGCGCTGACCCTCGACGAGGTCGCCGCGGTGCTGACCCGCCGCCTCGGTCGCACCTACCGCTTCCACGACGAGACGCTCGAGGAGGCCTACGCGTCGCGGGCGGCCTACGACGCCCCCGACTGGCTGGTGGAGGCGTGGGTGTCCACCTACACGGCCATCGCCGCGGGGGAGATGGCGACGGTGTCGACCGCGGTCGAGCACATCACCGGCCGCCCCGCGACGAGCCTGGACGAGCTCGCGGCACGCATCGCCGCCGACGTCTGACGACGGGCCGGGGGAGCGCCCGCTCCTGGCACGGGACCCGCATGCGTACGCCGGCCCCCGAGACGGCCGGCGTACGCATGCTGGGTCGGGCTCTCAGGCCGTGGACCACCCGCCGTCGGCGGACACGGTGGCGCCGTTGACGTTGGACGCCTCCTCGCTCGCGAGCCACGAGACGACCGAGGCGATCTGGTCGGGCTGCGCGGGGCTGCCCATCACCCCCATCGAGAGCATGGCGCGCTGCATCGCCCACTCGGACTGGGGCGCGGCCGTCGCGCCGATCGCGGTCTCCACGGCGCCGGGCAGCACGGCGTTGGACCGGATGCCCTGGGGGCCGTAGAAGTACGCGACGCTGCGGACGAGGCCGATCACGCCGTGCTTGGACGTCGTGTACGCGACGCCCGAGGCCCCCGCGCCCAGCGACGCCTTCGAGGCCACGGTGACGATCGCGCCGCCGCCGTCCTGCGCGAGCATCACGGGCAGCACCGCGCGGGTCAGGCGCATCACACCCGTGAGGTTGACGCCGAGCACGCGCTCCCAGGTGGCGTCGTCGACCTCGCCGAGGGGCAGGAAGTGGTCCATGATCCCGGCCACGTTCGCCAGGACGTCGATGCGCGGGCCGGCGAGGGCGACGACCCGGTCGACGTCGGCCTGCGAGGTGATGTCGGCGGCGACGAGCTCGGCCGTGAGGCCGGCCGCCCCGAGCGCCTCGCTGGTCTCCGCGAGCGCGGTGTCGTTGACGTCGAAGCCGACGACCCGCGCCCCCTCGGCCGCCAGCCGCAGCACCGTGGCGCGCCCGATCCCGTTGGCCGCGCCGGTGACGATCGCGACCTTGCCGCTGTGCCTCGAGGTGTCCATCTCGTTCCCTCCCGCACCCCTGCGCCGTCCACGCTAGCCGCGCGACAGGCGCGAAGGCGGGTCGAGCACGGCCGTGCGTGCGACCCGTCCCGCAGGGCTCAGGACGCCGGGGCCGTGCTCCGGGGGAGGTCCGCACGCATCAGCCAGGAGCGCTCCGCGTTGGGGTCGGGCATCTCCTCGACCCGGGTGAAGCCGCGGGCGAGGTAGAACCCCTCGCGGCTGGCGAGGCACTCGAGCAGCACGGTGCCCGGGCCGTCCTGCGCCAGGCGGTCGAGCGCGGCCTCGAGCAGCAGCCGGCCCAGGCCCGTGCCGTGCAGCGACGGCTCGACCGCGACGCGGCTGATCCACGCGTGCCCGTCGTACGGCGCGTGGCCGCGCAGGACGCCCAGCTCGAAGACCCAGTCCTTGGCCAGGATCGGGTCGTCCGGCGGCGCGTCGGGCGACACGTGCCGGCACACGAAGCAGCGGCCGTAGGGCGAGGCCCGCACGACGCCGACGAGCGTGTCCCCGAGGAACACGCCGAGGTGCACGGCGTCCTCGTCCCAGGGCTCGGCGAGGTAGAAGTGCCGCACGCCGACGAACCGCTCGAACGGCTCCGGCCCGAGCATCCCGACGACGAACTCCTCGTCGAAGAAGGCCCGCGCAGCCACGAGACCCGCCTCGGCCCACTCCTCGCGCACCAGCTCGCGCACCTCGGGGACCACTGCCACGGGCGTCACCCTCGCAGGTGGCCGTCACGCCGTCGACGGTGGCCGGCGCTCACCCCTCGTAGAGCCCGCCCGACAGGTACTTCAGGCCGCTGTCCACCTGCAGCGTGACCACCCGGTGCCCCGCGCCGAGACGCCGGGCCAGGTGCCGGGCCGCCACGAGGTTGGCCCCGGTCGAGGGACCGGAGAAGATCCCGGCGCGTCGCGCGGCGTCGCGCGCCATCGCGAACGCCTCCGCCTCCGGGACCGGCAGCACCTCGTCGTAGTCGTCGGCGCTCAGCTGGGGCGGGACGAAGCCGATGCCCCCTCCCTCGATGTGGTGGGTGCCGGCCGGCTGCCCGGACAGGACGGCGGACTCGGCGGGCTCGACGACGACACGGTGCACCCCCGGCACGGCCGCGCGCAGCGCCCGTGTCGTGCCGAGGAAGCATCCGGCGGTGCCGACGTAGGAGCAGAAGGCGTCGACCTCGCCGTCGAGCTGGCCGACGATCTCCTCGCCCAGGGCGACGTACCCGTCGACCATGTCGTGGTTGTTGAACTGGTCGGTGGCGTAGGCGCCCGTCTCGCGCGCGATCTGCTGCGCCCGCTCGCGCATCCGCGGGATGAGGTCGGGTGTGATGCCCTCCGGGCTCGGGACGAGCTCGACGTGGGCGCCAAGCGCCTGCATGGTGCGCAGCTTCTCCACGGCGAAGGCGTCCGAGCTGACGATGTGGAGGGGGTGCCCGGTGAGGGAGCAGACATAGGCGAGCGACGATCCGGTGGAGCCGCCCGTGTACTCCACCACCGGCTGCTGCGGGGCGAGCCGACCCGATCGCTGCGCTCCGAGGATCATCGACAGCGCCATCCGGTCCTTGTACGAACCGGTCGGGTTGGCGGACTCGATCTTGACCCAGATCTCCGCGTCGTCCGGCTCGGTGAGCCCGTTCAGCCGGACCAGAGGGGTGCGGCCGATCGCGGCGAGCGCGTCGTCGGCTCGCGCGAGGTGGTCGACGGGACCTGACCGGCTCATGGCACCTCCACGGCGTCCGGCTGTCACTCGGGCCGGTGCGCACGGTATCCCAGGCGCACCCGGGTCCGGCCGGAATCGCGGACGGAGGACGGGCCGTGCGCGCGTGACGGGGAAGCGACCGCGCCGCACGGTCAGAGGCGCTCGGCGTGGGCGGTGAGCACCTCGCGGACCCGGGTGAGGTAGCGCACCACCGCCTCGCGCTCGGCCGGGTCGAGCACGTCCTCGGCCGCCACGAGGTCGGCGACGAGGGGGCCGATCTGCTGGAACACCGCGGTGGCGCCCTGCGCGGTGGGCCGGACCACGCGACGCCGGCCGTCGTGGACGTCGGGCTCGCGCACCACGTGGCCGGCCTCCTCGAGCCGGTCGACCAGCACGGTCGCCGACGCCGAGGTCATGTGCAGCCGGCGGGAGAGCTCGACCGGCCCCATGGGCTCGCCCATGAGGTGCTCCATGGCGTCGACCTCGCTCTGGTTGAGCCCCAGCCTGCGGGCCAGCGCCACGCGCAGCGTGGGCATCTGGTTGAGGACGGCGTAGAACGCCTCGCTGACCTCCGAGCTGACCCAGTTCTCCGGCCGGGTCGGCCGCGCCGCCCCGTCGGCGGGTGCGCCGGACGGGCCGGCCGACGCGGGGTCGGGCGGCTGCTGCTCGGGGCGGCTGACCATGTCGCTAGACAGTCTAGGGACCCTGGGGTAGCCTCGTCCATCACTAGACAAACTAGCGATCCTCGCGGCCACACGTCGCCGCGCCCCGCCCCTGCGAACCTCTCGGGAGCCCCCTCGTGCGGATGCCCACCGGCCACGTCGCCCGCCGACGCTCGGCCTTCGTCGTCCTCGGACTGACCGTGCTCGCGGTCGTCGTCGTGGCCTTCCTCAAGGCCCCCGAGCCGGTGGCGCCGCTGGTCTCCTCGGGCCTGCCCACGAGCTACCAGTCCGCCGAGGCCGAGCTGCGCCAGCAGGCGCTGCCCGACCCCGGGGTCGCGCCCGCGATCGTCGTGTACAGCCGCGAGGACGGCGGCGCGCTCACCCAGGTGGACCGCACCGCGGTCTCGGCGCGCGCCAGCGCCCTGGCCCCGCTCGGCGTCGGCGAGCAGCCGCTGCAGCCGGCGTACTCCCCGGACGGCACGGTCGCCGTGGTGGCCGTCCCGGTCGACACCACGGGCGACACCGCCGCCGAGGTCGCCCAGCTGCGCACCACCGCCGCCGCGGACCTGCCCGACGGGCTGCGCGCCCAGGTGACCGGAGGCCCGGCGTTCGGCGCCGACCTCGCCGCGGTGTTCGACGGCGCCGACATCACGCTGCTCGCCGCGACCGCCTCCGTCGTGGCGGTGCTGCTCCTGATCACCTACCGAAGCCCCTGGCTGTGGCTGGTGCCGCTGCTCGTGGTCGGTGTCACCGAGCAGGTGACCACCAAGGTGGTGGCGCTCGTGGCGCCCCACTTCGGGATCGTGGTCGACCCGTCCTCCGCGGGAATCACGAGCGTGCTCGTGTTCGGCGCCGCGACCGACTACGCGCTGCTGCTCATCGCGCGCTACCGCGACCGGCTGCGCTCGGACGAGAGCCGGTTCGAGGCGATGCAGGAGGCGCTGCGGCGCACGGCCGAGCCGATCCTCGCCTCGGCCGGCACGGTGATCCTGGCCCTGCTCACCCTCCTGCTCGCGCAGGAGGAGAACCTGCGCGGCCTGGGGTTCTCGGCCGCGATCGGCGTCCTGCTGGCGATGGTCTCCGCGCTCGTGGTGCTGCCGGCCGCTCTCGTGGTGTTCGGCCGCGGGCTGTTCTGGCCGTTCGTGCCGCGGGTGGGCGACGAGCCCCGCGAGGGCAAGTTCTGGGGCCGCGTGGGCGAGGCCGTCCGCCGGCGCCCCATGGCCGTGGGCTCGGGCGCGGTGGCCGTGCTCGTGGTGCTCGCCCTCGGCGGGGTGGGCCTGTCCGTGGGCCTCAGCCAGACCGAGCAGTTCCGGGTGAAGCCGGAGTCGGTCCTCGGCCAGGAGACGCTCGCCAGCGCGTTCCCCGCGGGAGAGAGCGCGCCCGCGGCCGTCATGACCGACCCGGCGTCGGTCGACGCCGTGGTGGCCGCCGCGACCGCGGTGCCCGGGGTGGTCTCGGCGCGGCCGGGGCCGGCGTCGGCCGAGGTGGCGCAGGTGAACGTGGTGCTCAGCGCGTCGCCCGGCTCGGAGGCCTCCTACGACCAGGTGCGCGCCCTGCGCGACGCGGTCGGGGCCGTGCCCGGCGCGGACGCCGTGGTGGGCGGCGAGGTCGCGCAGCGCCTCGACCAGAGGGACGCCGCCCTGCGCGACACCACGGTGGTCGTCCCGCTGGTGCTGCTCCTCGTGGCGGTGGTGCTGGTGCTGCTGCTGCGGTCGCTGCTCGCGCCGGTGCTGCTCGTGGCGACGGTGCTCGGCACCTACTTCGCCGCCGTCGGGGCGTCGTGGTTCGTGTTCCAGCACGTCCTGGGCTACCCCGCCCTCGACACCACCGTGCTGCTGCTGTCGTTCCTGTTCCTGGTGGCGCTCGGCGTCGACTACAACATCTTCCTGTCGACGCGGGCCCGCGAGGAGGCGCTGCTCACGAACACCCGCGACGGGATGCTCACGGCGCTGCGCGCCACCGGAGGCGTCATCACGAGCGCCGGCATCCTGCTGGCAGCCGTGTTCGCCGTGCTGGGTGTGCTGCCGCTGATCGCGCTGGCGCAGATCGGCACCATCGTGTGCGTCGGCGTGCTGCTCGACACGCTGCTGGTGCGCACCGTGCTGGTGCCCGCGCTCGCGTTCCTGCTCGGCGAGCGGTTCTGGTGGCCCTCGCGGGTCGACGGCCGCGACGCCGGCGCCTCGAGCCTGGAGCACGAGCCGGCTCCGGTGCCCTGACGCGGGCACCGGGGCCGCGGCCGGGTCAGCCCTGGTCGCGCAGCATGCGGCGCAGGATCTTGCCCGACGCCGACTTCGGGATGGCGTCGGTGATCACCACCTTGCGCACCTGCTTGTAGTGCGCGACCTGGCCGGCGACGAACTCCTGGATGTCCTCCGGCGTCGCCTCCGCGCCCGGGCGCAGCACCACGTGGGCCACCGGGATCTCGCCGGCCTCGTCGTCCGGCATGCCGACCACGGCCGCGTCGGCGACGGCGGGGTGGGTGAGCAGCAGGGCCTCGAGCTCGGCCGGCGGCACCTGAAAGCCCTTGTACTTGATGAGCTCCTTGAGCCGGTCGACGACGTAGAGGTGGCCGTCGGCGTCGATGTGGCCGATGTCGCCGGTGTGCAGCCAGCCGTCCTGGTCGAAGATCGCGTCGGTCGCGGCCTTGTTGCCCAGGTAGCCCAGCATCACCTGCGGGCCCTTGACGCAGACCTCGCCGTCCTCGTCGACGCCGAGGTCCTTCTGCGTGGCCGGGTCGACGATCCGGGTGACGGTGTTGGGGGCGGTGACGCCGCAGGAGCCGGGCTTGAACATGCCGGGCGGCGTCAGGTGCGACACCGGTGACATCTCGGTCATGCCATAGCCCTGCACCACCTCGCAGTCGAGGCGGGCGCCGGCCTCGAGGGCGAGCTCGGCCGAGAGCGGCGCCGCGCCGGAGAACACCTGCTTGAGGGCGCTGAGGTCGTAGGAGTCCACCATCGGGTGCTTGGCCAGCGCCACCACGATGGGCGGCGCGACGAACGACCGGGTGATCCCGTAGTCCTGGTGCAGGCGCAGGAACTCCTCGAGGTCGAACCGCGGCATCGTGATGACGGTGACGCCGGCGCGCAGCCCGGTGTTCATCAGCACCTGCATGCCGTAGATGTGGAAGAAGGGCAGCACCGCGATGAACTTCTCGTCGTCGCGGATGTCCGCGGCGGAGAGCACCTGCGCCACGTTGGCGACCAGGTTGCGGTGGGTGAGCATGACGCCCTTGCTGATGCCCGTGGTGCCGGAGGAGTACGGCAGGCACACCACGGTGTCCGGCTCGACCGGCACCTGGGCCTGCGCGGGCGGGCCGAACAGCGCGGTGACCGGCGTGGCGCCCTCCGCCTCGCCGAGCACGAAGACCTCGGTGACCGCGGTGCCGGCCGCGGCCGCCCGGGCGGTCTCGAGGAACATCGGGATGGTGACCAGCAGCGAGGCCCCGGAGTCGACGAGCTGCTTGTGCACCTCGGCCTCGGTGTAGGTCGGGTTGATCGTGGTGATCGCGCCCCCGGACATCGCGACGCCGTGGAAGACCACCGCGTACTCCGGGATGTTCGGCGACATCAGCGCCAGCACGTCGCCGCGGCCGAACCCGCGCGCCGTGAGCCCCCCGGCCAGCGAGCGGACCGCGGCCTCGAGCCCGGCGTACGTGATCGTGCGCCCGCTGGCGCCCTCGATGAGCGCGGGCTTGTCCCCCAGCCTGGCGCAGCCCTCGAGCACGTACTCGGAGAGCGCGGAGTCGGGGATCACGACGTCGGGAAGAGGGCTGGTGAAGACCATGGGTGCTCCCGGTGCTGGGCGACGTTGACCTGTCGGGAAGTGTGATCCACGAGGGTGCACCGAGGGCCGGAATCACGCGACTCGGACGTATCGATCCGGTCGCAGCCGGCCGCCGGACGTCCCCGGCCGGGTCAGGTGCGGGCCCACAGGTCGGCGGCCACCAGCTCGGCGACGAGGGTCTCCGTGAGGAGCCGGACGTCGTCGTCCTCGTCGCCGGGGTAGCGCAGCACTGCGGCCGCCCCCGGCACGTCGGCGCCCACCGCCACCACCGTCGAGCCCCGCTCCGTGGTCCAGCGCAGCAGCTCGTCCTCCCAGCGCGACCCGGCCAGCAGCAGCATGCGGTAGTCCGTCGTGCGGGTGAGGTAGACGTCGACGTGGCTCCAGTCGGCTGTCTCGCAGGCGTAGGCCGGCACGCGCGGCCCCTCCCGCAGCATCAGCGCCGACTGCTGGGCCGAGGTCAGGCGCCGGGCCGGCGCGACGACGTGCGTGCCCTGCGGCCCGGCGAGCAGCTCGCGCAGCTCGGGCAGCCAGGAGGGCCGGCGCGCGAGCAGCGAGTCCGTCGCCAGCGCGGCCGCCCGGGCGAGGGCCGCGACGTCCGGGCCGGCACCGGTGAGGTGGGCCTCCAGCGCCAGCAGGAGGGCGAGCGTGTGCTGGTAGCTGCGGCACGCCACCCCGCCCTCCTCCGTCCCCGCCCGCAGGTCGACGACGAGGTCCGCGCTGCCGGCCAGCGGCGAGCCGGTGGTGTTCGTGAGCAGCACGACCGGGCAGCGGCCGCGGTAGTGCTCGACGGCGGCGCGCGTCTCGCGGGAGCCGCCGCCCGCGGAGACGGCGACCACGACGGTGCGGTCGTCCGCGGGCGGCAGCAGGTCCGAGCCGGCGAGCTCGGCCACGGCGTCCACCCCGGCGGCGCGCAGCCGGGCGGCGGCGACGCCCGCGGCGTACGCCGAGGAGCCCATGCCCAGCAGGACGAGCCGGGAGGCGCCGGGCAGGGCCGCCCACGGGTCGGCGTCGTCGAGGGCGGCGGCCAGCGAGCGCAGCTGCTCGGGCTTGCGCTCGAGGTCGGCGAGGAACAGGGCGGGGTCCACAGTCACTCCGGGGTGCGGTCGGTCGGGACGTCGGGAAGCAGGTCGACGAGGGCGCCGTCGGCGACGTAGCCCCAGTGCGGGAGGTGGCGCACCGCGTAGAGGTGCTCGCGCACCTCCTGCTGGAACCGCAGCGGCGGCACGAGCCGCTCGTCGAGCAGGTGCGCGTGGCCGGCGAGGGCGAGGCCGGCGGCGTACTCCCGCCCGAACTCCTCCTGCGCCGCGGGGATCCAGCCGCGCACGACCTCGGCGTCGGCCCCCTCGGTGCGGCGCAGCACCACCCGGCCCACGTGGTCGAGGGAGGCGAGCATGCCCGCGACGTCGAGGGCGGCCGGCTGCGGGGCGCCGCGCTGCGCGGCCGCGAGCACCGGGTTGCCGTCGAAGTCCGTGACGGCGTAGTCGAACCGCAGCGCGGGGTCGTCGCTGGGGGTCCGCAGCACCTGGCCCACGTGGTAGTCGCCGTGCACGGGGATCAGCGGCGTGCCGGCAGCGGCGGCCAGTGCGTCGTACGCCGCGGCGATGCGCGGCGCCCGGGCGCGCAGCCGATCGCCCTCGGGGCCGCCCACCAGGGTGAGCGCCTCGTCGAGCTCGGCGAGCGCGGCCGCCCGCCACGCCTGCGCGAGGTCGGCCCCGGCGTGGGACTCGCGGCCGTGCGCCAGCGCCACGTGCAGGCGCGCGGTGAGGGAGCCCAGCCGGCGCGGGGCGGCCAGGGCGTCGTCGGCCGGCACCCGGTGCCGCGCCGCCGCGCTCACGTCGGCCACGGCCCAGTCCCAGCCGTCCTGGGCGTGCGGCAGGTAGGCGGTGACGGCCGCGAGCAGCACGTCGACGCCGTCGGCGTCGGTCCAGCGCAGCAGCGCCCAGGCGGCGGGGGTCTCGGTGAACCCGGCGGCCGCGAGCGCGGCGATGCGGTCAGCGGCGGGCTGGGCGCCGCGCTCGCCCGCGCGCGGCAGGCGCACGGACCACTTGACCATGGCCCGCTCGCCCACGACGACCGACTCGTTCGTCTGGTCCACGGTCAGCCCGCTCTCGCCGGCGATCGGCTCGGCGTGCCACACCTGCGCGGTGAACGAGCCGCCGAGGTCCGCGCTCGCGGGGCCGCCCGCGACCCGCGCGGACAGGCGGCGCAGCAGAGCCTCCGCCACGCCGTCGCCGGGCAGCGCGCGGCGCACCGAGCCCGCCTCCGCGGCGAGCGGGACGGTCCACCGCGCTCCGGCTGCGTCCTCGACGACGCCGACCGCGCGGCCGTGGTCGAGCTCCAGGGCCGCGAGCAGCCGCAGCGGAGCGGGCACCGCCACGACCGCGCGCCGCTCGCCGGGCGGCAGCACCAGCGACCCCGGTGCCGCCGCGACGAGCGCCGCGAGCGAGTCCACGTCGTCCGGCTCAGCCCTGGTCGGCGTGCGCCCGCGCGACCTGCTCGATCACGTCGGCGCCGCGCACGAGGCCGTCGCGGGCGCGCACGCGCTCGCCGATACCGGCCAGCTCCGCGCGCTTCGCCCCGGACAGCACGGTGGCGAGGGCGGCGTCCATCTCGGCGTCGGTGAACGAGTACGTCGCGAGCCGCACGCCGAACCCGAGCTCGTGCATGCGCTGCGCGTTGTCGTACTGGTCCCAGAACAGCGGCAGCAGGATCATCGGCTTGCCGAAGTGCAGGGCCTCGGTGGTGGTGTTGTTGCCGCCGTGGGTGATGACCGCGTCGACCTGCGGGATGAGCGTGGTCTGCGGGAGGAACTCCGCGCCCACCATGTTGTCGGCCAGCTCGTACTCCGTGTGCTGGGGGCCCTTGCTCACGATGTAGCGGTGGGGCGTGCGGCCGAGGACGTCCACGAGCCGCTTCATCAGGTCGACGTCGGCGCTGCCCAGCGACCCCAGCGAGAGGTAGATCAGCGCGCTGCCCTCGGGCCGGTCGGCCACGGCCGCGGGCACGACGTACTGCTCGTCCGTGCCCCGCACGCTGGAGTCCATGCGGTGCCATGTCGCGTCGAGCGGCCGGCGCGCGGTGTAGTCGGCCTCCTCCGGGAACACGTAGAGGTTGGCGTGCTCGGAGGTGTGGATGAACTCCAGGTCCGGCAGGGGCGGCGCGCCCTGGGACACGACCCAGTCGTTGTACGACGACCACATCGCGCGGTGCGTGCGGTCGTACTCCGCGCGGAACGAGTCCCACTCGGTGCGGTCGTCGGAGGGCAGCCCCGAGTAGGCGGGCGGCACGTCCGGGCCGTTCATCTCCAGCGGGTTGCACGACATGATCCGCACGAACGGCGCGCCCGCCGTCATCAGCGCGGGGAAGCACACGACGTTGTCCTCCACGACGACGTCGGGCCGCACCCGGTCGATGATCGCGCGCAGCTGCGGCTCGCAGTACTGGGCTCCGTCGATCAACGCCTGCCAGGTGGGCGCCATGAAGGTCTCGAGCTGCTCGACCGTGGGCTTGCGGAACTCCGGCGCGGTGTCGCGGATGAAGTCCTTCCAGAACTGGCCGGCGTCCTGCTCGGCCTCCTCGCCCTCGACCGGCTCCGGCGGCGGCGCCAGGTCGACGAGGTCCTCCTCGAAGCCGAGCGCGGTGAGCTTGCCCTTCCACGACGCCTCGGCAGCGAACACCACGCGGTGGCCGCGACGACGCAGCACGTCGCCGACGCCGATGCACTGGTTCGTCGGCCCGAACGCGGACTCGGGCATGAACAGGATCGTCAGGGGTCGGGTGGACATGCGCCCTCTCTCGGTCGTCGACGGTGACGGGAGCCTGACGGACGTCGGCCGCGAGCAGCCTAGGACCGCAGCGGCGCCGGCCCGGGAGAGGGGCGGTGGGCGTGGCCGACGCGGGTCACGTCGCCGTGCCGCCCGGCCGGTGCCGCGTCAGGCGGGGCAGGTGCAGCCGGTCAGGGGGGAGCAGCGGCCGCAGTCCGGCGCCCAGCGCCACCAGACCCGGGCCAGCACGGCGAGGGCGCCGAGCAGCGCCACGGCCGCGTACACCAGGTAGGCGGTGACGCCGGCGGCCAGGCCGTAGGAGCCGGCCACCGCGGCGTCGAGGACGAGCAGCAGCCAGGTGCCGGTCGCAATCCCCGAGACGTCGGGCGAGCGCCACGCGGTGACCGCCGCGGGGGTCACGTACCAGAGCACGGAGCAGCCGAGGACCGTCGCGAACAGTCCGGGAGCGAGCGGCGCGGCCAGGCCGGCACCGGCGAGCAGCGCGGCCCACCCGAGCGGCAGCCACATGCCCGTGCGGGCGTCCGAGCGGCGCACCACCGCGACGAAGGTGGCGAGCATCGCGGGCAGTCCGGCCACGGACGTGGCGACCACCCACACGTCGTGCAGGTGCAGGCCGTAGAGCAGCCAGGCCAGGGTCGAGACGAGCGAGTTGGTGATGCTGGGCAGGGACACCCCGGCCACCGACCCCGTGCGGCGCACGTGCAGCCACTGCGGGACGCCGAAGGCCAGGGCGAGCGCCGTGGTGGCGGCACCGGTCACGAGGACGAGCAGGTCGGTGGTCACGGGAGCCTCCCTCGGCGTGGGGCGCCGGTGGCGGCGCGCTGGCTGGGACGTGCGGGTCGCCCGGTGCGGGACGCCGGCCGGGCGGACGGGCGTTGCCGGCCGGCCGAGGGCGTGCGACGAGCCGCCCCGGGGCGGGACGGCTCGCGGCGTGCCTCGGGCCCTTCTGGCGGCTGGACCCGTCGTCGTTACTGACTCGTGAGTCAGTAACGGGAGGAGTCTAGGGCTGCCCGGGCGGCGACCTCAAACCGGTTCCGGGTGAGGTGCGCCACCCGGGCGTCCGGCCGGGGCGGCGCGTCGTGTCCGCACCGCTTCCGTCGCCCGGCCGGCGCGTGGCAGCGTGGCCCCCGGGCCCGACCCGCGGACCCGGCAGGAGGCGCGACGTGACCACCCACCCGGTCAGGACGACCGACGAGGCCATCGCCTACGAGCACGAGCACTGCGCGCACAACTACCACCCGCTGCCGGTGGTGATCAGCTCCGGCGAGGGGGCGTGGGTCACCGACGTCGAGGGGCGCCGCTACCTCGACATGCTCTCGGCGTACTCGGCGATCAACTTCGGGCACGGGCACCCGGCCCTGGTCGCGGCGGCCGAGGAGCAGCTGCGGCGCATCACGCTCACGAGCCGGGCCTTCCACAACGACCGGCTCGGTGAGTTCTGCGCCCGGCTGTCCCGGATCGCGCGGCACGAGGCCGTGCTGCCGATGAACTCCGGCGCCGAGGGCGTGGAGACCGCGCTCAAGCTCGCGCGCAAGTGGGGCTACCAGCGCAAGGGCGTGCCGCACGACCGGGCCGAGATCATCGTGTGCAGCGGCAACTTCCACGGCCGCACCACGACGATCGTGTCGTTCTCCGACGACCCCGTCGCCCGCGACGACTACGGCCCCTACACGCCGGGGTTCGTCATCGTCCCCTACGGCGACCTCGACGCGCTGGCGGCGGCGATCACCGACGACACGGTGGCCTTCCTGGTCGAGCCCATCCAGGGCGAGGCGGGAGTCGTGCTCCCGCCGACCGGCTACCTCCAGGCCGCGCGCGAGCTGTGCACGGAGCGGCGCGTGCTGTTCGTGGCCGACGAGATCCAGTCCGGCCTCGGCCGAGCGGGTGCGACGTTCGCCTGCGATCTCGCCGGCGTGCAGCCCGACGTCCGGATCCTGGGCAAGGCCCTGGGCGGCGGCATCATGCCGGTCTCGGCCGTGACGGCCGACTGGGACGTGCTCGGCGTGATCCAGCCGGGGGAGCACGGCAGCACCTTCGGCGGGAACCCGCTCGCGGCCGCCGTGGGCATCGCGGTGTGCGACCTGCTCGAGGCCGGCGAGGTGCAGGAGCGCTCGCGCCGGCTCGGCGAGCACGCGCTCGCGACGCTGCGCGCGGCGGACCTGCCGGGCGTGAAGGAGGTGCGCGGCAGCGGCCTGTGGTGGGCCGTCGAGCTCGACGGCACCGGGCCGACCGGCCGCGACGTGAGCCTCGAGCTGCTCGCCCGCGGGATCCTCGCCAAGGACACCCACACGTGGACGATCCGCTTCGCCCCGCCCCTCGTCGTCGAGGAGGCCGACCTCGACCACGCGCTGCGCACGATCGTCGAGGTGCTCTCCGACCGCGGGGTGACGTCCGCCCCCTGACCTGGCCGGGCGCCGTCCCGTGCGCCGAGGGCGAATTCCGCTTGCGGGGACGCCGGCGCGACGTACGGTGTCGGGTACACGGGAAGGGAGGTGGTCCGATTCATGTATGAGCATCGGATGCGTGAGGTGGCTGCCCGCTAGCCAGGACAGCCCGCTGACCTCCGGGTCGCGCTGATCCCAGCAGCGACTCCCAGGCAGCCACCCGAGCCCCGGGGTGTCGGCCCGTCCAGCCGACCGTCGTCACGTCACCGACGTGACGCCGACCAGCCCCGGGGCTCGCCATGTCCGGGCCGCGTCCACGCCCCCCGTCAGGGCAGCCAGGAGACGTGACCGCCGAGGTAGTAGTAGCCGAGGAACGCCGTCGAGTCGATGAACAGGTGCGCCAGCAGGAACGGCATCACCCGGCCCCATCGGCGGTAGAGCCAGGCGAAGACCGCGCCCATCGCGAGGTTGCCCAGGAAGCCGCCGAAGCCCTGGTAGAGGTGGTAGGCCCCGCGCAGCAGCGCGCTGCTGCCGATCTGGGCCCAGGGGGCCCACCCGATCTGGCGCGCCCGGTGCACGAAGTAGGCCAGGACGATGACCTCCTCGAGCACGGCGTTGTACGCCGCCGAGGCCACGAGCAGGATCGGCGTCCACCAGTGCGGGTCGGCCGTCACCGCGGCGATCCGGACGTTGAGCCCCAGGTTGAACGCGATGAGGTAGAAGACCAGGCCGATCCCGCCGATCACCGCCGCCAGCACCGCGCCGCGGCCGAGGTCGCGGGGCCAGTCGCGTAGGTCGAGCCCGATCGCGCGGGGCCCCTCGCCGCTGCGCCGCAGCAGGTGCACCACCAGCAGCACCGGCACCAGCGGCAGCGCGATGTGGGCGGCCTGGAAGAGGACGTCGAGCCACGGGCGGTCGGCGATGAACGTGCCCACGAGGGTGGTCGACTGGCCGGACAGCGGCTCGCCGCGGGTGAGGGAGTCCACCAGCGAGAGCAGCGAGCGCAGCGCCGCGGCGGCGATCGACAGCCACAGGACGATCCACATCTCGGCCCGCAGCGTGCGGCGGTCGGGCATCGACGGCGTCCAGCGCTCCGGCGGCGCCGTCGGTTCGGCCAGCCCGCGCGCGACGTCCTCATCGGTCGGCGGCGCGGGTGCGGCCCCGGCGTCGCCCGAGCCGTCGCGTGCGGTGTCCTGCCAGGCGCTCACGACGTCATCCTCGCTCATGGGAATCCGGCCGCGGCGGTCCGACGTTGAGCACGTACGGCCTGCGGTGCCCGCGACGCGGCCCGCACCGGACGCGGCCCGCCGCGCGGTGGGCGACCGCCGGTCCGCACCACGTCGTGCGGGCTCGACGGCCGTCGCTTCCTCGACGAGCGAGGGGGCGGGCGCGTTCCCCCTGCGCGAGAATGGACCCCATGGACCCCGAGAGCCTGTACGAGATCCACGCCGACGGCGCCGAGCCCGGCCGCCCGGTGCTCGTGCACGCGCTGTCCGGGTTCCTCGACGCCGGCGCCGCGCGGCAGGTGGCCGTGGCCCACCTGCTGGCGACCCACGAGCACGCGACGGTGGCCACCTTCGACATCGACGCCCTGTACGACTACCGGGCCCGGCGCCCGCGGCTGGTGTTCGACACCGACCACTACGCCTCCATCGACTACCCCGAGCTGCTGCTCACGGAGTTCCGCGACCTGCGCGGCACGCCCTTCCTGGTGCTGCACGGCCCCGAGCCGGACTTCGGCTGGCGCGCCTTCACCGCCGCTGTGGTGGGGCTGGTGGAGCGGTTCGGCGTGCGCCGCGTGATCGGCATGAACGCGATCCCCTGGCCCGCGCCGCACACCCGGCCCGTGGGCGTCACCGCCCACGCGAACGACCCCGCCCTGGTGGCCGGGCGTCCCACGTTCGTCGGTGCGATCGAGGTGCCCGGCCACCTGGCCGGCGGCCTCGAGCTCGCGCTCGGCGAGGCCGGCCACGAGGCGATGGGCTTCGCTGTGCACGTGCCGCACTACCTCACGCAGGTGGAGTTCCCCCGCGCGGCGCTCACGCTGCTCACCGAGGTGGCCGCCGCCGGCGGCCTCGAGCTCGACCTCGCGGCGCTGGTGGAGCAGGCGCGCGAGAGCGACCAGGACATCGACGCGCAGGTGGCCACCAACCCCGAGAACGTGCAGGCCGTGCGGGCCCTCGAGGAGCAGTACGACGCCGTGGTGCGCGGCGCGGAGTCGGCCCTCCCGCTCGCCGACCTCGCGCCGGACGAGCCGCTGCCCAGCGGCGACGAGATCGCCGCGCAGCTCGAGGCGTTCCTGCGCGACATGGACGACGACAAGGGCCGCTCGGAGTGACCGGGCCCGGGGCGACCGACGGCGGCGGCGGGCCGCAGGCGCCCCTGCACGTCACCGACGTCCCGGCCGCGAGGCTGCCGGCGGTGTCCGAGGGCGGCGACCCCGCGTGCTGGCTCGACCGGGTGTGCCCCGAGTGCGGGCGGATCGCCGACGCCCCGGCGCCCACCTGCCCGGCGTGCGGGTCGGCGTACCCGGACTGACGCCCGCCGCGCGGCCGGAAGGCGGGCCGGCGTCCTAGGTGGTGAGGCGGGAGCCCGCGCGGTGCTCCACCCGCGAGCCGTCGCCGAGCACCCAGACCGACTGTCGCCCCTGCACCTCCCACTCGTGCGGCCCCCCGACGAGCGCGGTGTCCTCGTCGATGCCGAGCAGGGTGGTGCCCTCGGGCAGGCGCAGGAGGGCGTTGCGCAGCATGTCGGGCACCCAGGCGAGCATGCGGTCGAAGTGCGGGATCACCCGCACGTGGGGCACCAGGCCGAGGCCGGTGGGGTGATCGCTGCGCAGCTCGCGCATGCGCGGCGCCCAGTCCGACATCGCCATCGCGCCGGCGCTGCACCCGGCCACCGCGGCGCCGGCCTCGTGGGCGGCGACGATCGCCTGCCACACGGCGGTGCCGCGCAGGGTGTCGGCGAGGAACGACGGGTTGCCGCCGGACAGGTACACCAGCCCGGCGCCCTCGACCAGCGCGGCCATCGCCGGGTCGTCGGCGTCGTGGCGGTCGCGCACGTCGACCACGACCTGCTCGACGCCGAGCCGCTCGGCCTGCTCGCGACCCAGCGCGTGCCAGCGGGCCAGCGACTCCTCGCCCTCGGGCGCGGCCGCGGTGGCCAGCTGCACGTAGCGGGGCGCGCGGCCGGCGATCAGCGCGCCCTCGATCGCGGTCATCACCGGCAGGTACTCGCCGGACCCCACGAGCGCCAGCGGGCCCGGCCCTGCGGCGGTGTCCCCGGATCCCGTGCTCATCGGCGTACCTCCCACTCGGCGCCGTCCGGGGTGTCGCGCACCTCGATGCCGGCCGCGGCCAGGCCGTCGCGCACGGCGTCGCTCTCGGCCCAGCGCTTCTCCGCCCGCGCCTGCGCCCGCAGCTCGAGCAGCAGCTCGACGAGGGGGCGCACCGTCTCGGTGACGTCGACCGGGTCGCCGAGCGCGGCCACGGCCCGCGCGAGGCGGGAGCGGGCCCAGCGCAGCCCCTCCGGCGGGACGTCGGGGTCGTCGAGGGTGTCGAGCACCAGGGCGAGCGGGGTGCGGACGTCGCCCGCGGCGAGCGCGTCGTCGATCGCCTGGTCCGGGAAGAAGAGCTGGGGCTCCGGCACCGGCGCCACCGGTTCGGGCGTGGCCGCGCCCGCGCTGCGACCGTGCTCGGCGATCTGCTCGACGGACACCGTCTCGCCGGCCGGTACCACCCACTCGTCGCCGTGGACGCGCACCACCGCGGTGCCCCGGCCGACCACCTCGCACGCGCCGGAGTCGAGGTCGACCACCAGGCCGGTGTGCTCGTCCACGCCGAGGACGAACGCGTCGTCGGGCAGCTGGTCCTCGAGCATGCGCAGGCGGCGCTCGCCCTGCCAGCAGAAGCGGGTGTCGTGGGTGCCGCCCTCGGCGTTGTTCCAGTGCGGGACGACGGCCGCGCGCAGGCCGGTGGCACGGCCGAGGACGTCGAGCCCCTCGAGCCAGTAGGGCGACTCGCCCACCTTGTAGACCTCGTAGACGGGGATCGTCACCAGGCCGAGGGTGAGGGCCGCGGCCGAGGCGAAGGTGACCGCGCCGCCCTCGGCGAGCCGGTCGTGCAGCGCCTCCGGCACGGCGCTGCCGGCCCACGTGCGCAGCGCGTACGACGGCGACCCGGGGCCGGCGAAGACCCAGTCGGCGGCGCGCAGCCGGGCCATCTCCTGCGCGTGCGCGAGCGGGTCGGCCGGCGGCGCGGAGCGGAAGCTGACCACCCCCACCTCGCGCCCCACGCTCTCGCGGAAGTACTGCTGCGCCTTCTCGGTGAGCTCGTCGGCGTTCTCCTGGAAGCCGTAGGGCGAGTCGAGCAGCACGGCACGCGTGTCCGGGCCGAGCCGGGCGAACAGCCGCTGGTGCGGCGTCACCATCGTGGGGCTCGTCTCGCCGGAACCGAGGATCGTCAGCACGCGCGTCACCCGGGGATCATCCCCCAGGACGCCGACACCCGCCGCCCGGTCGGGCGACCGAGGGCACGGCCGGAGCCGATCCCGCGGGTCATGGCGTGCGGCCCCCCGAGGTGTGGCAGGGTCGCCGCCGTGACGACCTCCACCGGCACCACCACCGGCGCGGCCCTGCGGCTGGCGCGGCTCGCCGTCACCGTCGCCTACGTGGGCCAGGGCATCAGCTTCGCGGTGCTGGTCACCCGCATCCCGGCGCTCCAGGACAAGTTCGGCCTCGATGACGGCACCCTCACGATCCTGGTGGCGCTCGTGCCGATCATCGCCGGCGTCGGCAGCGTGGTGGCCGGCTCTTTCGTGGAGCGGCGCGGGAGCCGCGCGGTGCTGCGCGTGATGGGCCCGGTCGTCCCGCTCGCCCTGGTGGTGGTCGGGTTCGCGCCCGACGTGCCGGTGCTGCTCGTGGGGCTCGCGGTGATCGGCTTCGGTCTCGGTGCGGTGGACGCCTCGATGAACATCGCCGGCGTGCGGGTTCAGGACGACATGGGCCGCTCACTGGTGGCCGGCTTCTACGCCACGTGGAGCCTCGCCGGCTTCGTCGGCGCGCTGCTCGCCAGCGCGGCGGCCGGGACGTCGCTCTCGCTGGGCGTCTTCTTCCTGATCGTCGCTGTGCTGCTCATCCCCGTACAGGTGGCGGTCGGCCGGTGGCTGCTGCCCGGGCACCCCACGCCGCAGGAGCTCTCGTCCGAGACCGCGGTGATCCACTGGCGGCCCGTGCTGCTCGTGGGCATCGCCCTGATGTGCGTCTACATCGCGGACTCCGGCGCCTCCACGTTCGGCGCGGAGTACCTCAACAAGGGGCTGGGCTCCACCGAGTCCGTCGCGGCGCTGAGCTTCGCGGCGTACACGATCATGACGGTGGCCGGCCGGATCATCGTCAACCGCACCGTCGACCGTATCGGGCCGGTGCCGCTCGTGCGCGTGGGCGGGCTGGTGGGTGTCGTGGCCGCGGTGGGGATCGCGGTCGCGCCCAACGCGCCGCTGGCGATCCTGGCGTTCGCCGTGCTGGGCCTGGGGATCTGCCCGGCGATCCCCCTCGCGTTCACGGCAGCGGCCTCGCACGACAAGACCTCCAGCGGCCTGGCCGTCGCGCGCGTGAACGTCTTCAACTACGTCGGCTTCGTCGTGGGCGTGCCGCTGATCGGCGGCGTGGCGCAGGGCTCCTCGTGGCGCTGGGCCTTCGCGGTGCTCGTGCCCGTGCTGCTCGTCGTACCGCTGCTCGCGGGCTGGTTCCGTGTCGCCCGCCACGAGGCCCCCGACGCCGTCCCCGGAGCCTGAGAGCGGGACGCCCGACCGGGCGGTCCGTCGCGCCCTCCTCACGGACGCCGGTTGCCGGCGTGCTCAGAGATCGACAGCCATGTTGACCATCATCCTCGCCGCTGCCTAGGGTCGGTGCATGAGCGACGACGTGCGATCGGGAGCGTGAGACCGTGAGCGAGATCCCTCTGGTGCGCCTCCTCTCGATGGCGCTGCGCACGGGCCTCGAGGAGCTCCACCAGGAGCTCGAGCTTGCCGGGTTCCCCGAGATCCGGCCGGCGCACGGGTATGCGCTCAACGCCGTGAGCCGTGGCGAGGCGACCGCGAGCCAGCTCGCCGTCGGTCTGGGGATGACCAAGCAGGGCGCCGCCCGTGTCGTGCAGCACCTGCTCGACACCGGCTACCTCGAGCCGGGGACCGATCCCGTGGACGCGCGCAACCGGCCGCTGGTCCTGACCCGACGCGGGCGCGCGGCGGTCGCTGCCTCGATGCGCATCCAGGGCGACCTCGAGCGCCGCTGGCGCAAGCACGTGGGAGCGGGCGACATGCGTGCCCTGCTCGGATCGCTGGAGACCATCGTGCGGGCGGAGAACGAGGGGGAGCTCCCGCCGGTGCGCCCCGGCTGGTGACGTATCCGGCCGAGAGCCAGGCGGAGGGGGAGCCGGTGCCCCCTCCGCCCGTCCCACCGCACGAAGCCGGCCCGGTCACGGTGCGCGACGCGGGCGGCTCCGCTCGGGGCTGATGTCCGCGTCAGGACGCCCAGGGGACGACGACGGGGTCGCCGTCCCCGACGCGGGCAGTAGCCCCGGGTCGTGATGCGACCACGACGACGGCGCCGTCGGGACCCGCCGTCACGCGGCGCGGGATGCCGGCAGGGAGCACCACGGCCGACCCGGCGCCGAGGCCCTCGCTCGAGTCTGCGAGCTCGACGCTCAGGCTGCCGTCGATGACGACCATGACCTGGTCCTCGCTCACGACGTGCAGCGGGCCGGTCGCGTCGGGGCTCATCTCGGTGCGCCAGACCGCCACGGAGGCCGTCGCGGGCCCGGACGGCGCGGCGTAGGTGCGCATGACTGCGGCAGGTGTGGTGACAGTGCGTGCGTTGTCGAGCGCGACCACGCTGCACGTGGTGTCCAGTGACATGTCGTCATCCCTTCTCGAGGCCGTGCTGGGCCGCAGCCCGAACGAGATCCCGCCGCGCAGCACGAGTACAGACGAGCAACTTAGTTGACCAATTCCTGAATAGTCAACGCAGTTGTCTGTCAGGTGGGATAGGAGGCGCCGACGTCCGCAGAGGACTGCGGAGTGAGCGGGTGATCGAGGAACCCCTGGTGTGGCTCCGCGGCGGCGGAGCGCACGTTCTCAGCTGATCGCGGACTCTCGGCCGGCCCAGTGCGGGGCGCGCAGGTCGCGCTTGAGGATCTTGCCGGAGGGGTTGCGCGGCAGCGCCGCCACCACCTCGACGGTGGTGGGGCACTTGAAGTGGGCGAGGCGCTCGCGGGCGAACGCGATCACCTCATCGGGGTCGAGCGTCTCGCCGGGCCGGGGCACGACCACCGCGTGCACGGTCTCCACCCACTGCGGGTGGGGGATGCCGAACACGGCGACCTCGGCCACCTGCGGATGGGCCGCGAGCACGTTCTCCACCTCGGGGCTGTACACGTTCTCCCCGCCCGTCACGATCATGTCCTTGAGCCGGTCGAGCACGAAGACGAAGCCGCCGGAGTCCACCCGGCCGAGGTCGCCGGTGCGCAGCCAGCCGTCCGCGGTGATGGTCTCGGCGGTCGCCTCCGGCTTGCCGAGGTAGCCCTTCATCGTCTGGTCGGTGCGGAACCACAGCTCGCCGGTGCTGCCCGGCTCGACGTCGCGCAGCGTCACGGGGTCGACGACCCGGACCTCGACCCCCTCCACCGGGCGTCCGGCGGAGGTGAGGCGCTCGGGGTGGTCGGGGTCGCGGTGGGCCTCCGGGCTCAGCGTCGTCACGACGCCGCCGAACTCGGTCATGCCGTACACCTGAGAGAACTCGACGTCGGGCCACGTGCCGAGCGCCCGGCGCAGCAGAGGCAACGGCATCGGCGAGGCGCCGTAGCAGAAGCAGCGCAGGCCGCCGAAGGCGGCGATCGCGGCGTCGCCGCCGTCGAGCACGCCGGCCACCACGGCGGGCACGAGGAACAGCCGGTCGGCTCCCTCGGCGATGGCGCGGAACATCGCGGCCGGGGCGACTTCGCGCAGCATCACCGTGGACGCACCCCAGTGCATGCCGATCTGCACGTAGGACGTGCCGCCCACGTGGAAGAGCGGCATGGCGGCGAGGCTGGTCACCCCGGGCGCGAACCGGAAGTAGGCGTTGTTGTGCTCGCTGTGGGCGTTCATGCCGGCGTGGGTGAGCTCGACGCCCTTGGGATGCCCGGTGGTGCCCGACGAGTACATGACGATCACGGTGTCGGTCGGCTCGACGTCGGGGGCCTGGTCGGCCGGCTCGGAGCCGTCGACCCACGCCTGGTACTCGTCGGCGTCGCCGCCGACCACGATCACGCGCTCGATGCTGGGCAGCCGGTCGCGCACGGCCGCGAGGCCGTCGGCGAACTCGGCGCCCACGAGCACCACCCGCGGCGCGCTGTCGGCGAGCACGTACGCCAGCTGGTCGCCGAAGAGGCGGAAGTTCACGATCACGTGCGCCGCGCCGAGCAGGGCGGCCGCGTTGGTGGTCTCGACCGTGGACAGGTTGTTCATGTCGATGCTAGCGACGCGGTCCCCGCGCCGAACCCCCAGCGCCGCCAGGCCACCGGCGACCCGGCGCACGCGCTCGTACCACTCCGCCCAGGTGTAGCGCTGGTCCTGGTAGGTCACGCAGTGCGCGTCCGGCTGCACGTCCGCCCAGTGGCGGAGACGGTCGGCCCACAGCCGGGCCGGGGGCAGGTCGGTCATCGCGCCACGCTCCCTCGAGGGACGCCGAGGCAGGTGCCTCGCTGCCCGCACCGTAGCCAGAGCCGGCAGCCCACGAGGGGTGAACGGCGGACGCCGTGGCCGCGCAGCACGGCCGCGGACGACCCGGGGCGGTTACCCCCGCCGCGGCGGTAGCGTGCGGCGCGTGGCCATCAGGATGGACAACGTCGCGATCGCCGTGCGCGACCTCGACGCCGCGATCGCCTTCTTCACCGACCTCGGGCTCGGCGTCGTCGGGCGCGACACGGTGAGCGGTGAGTGGACCGACGTCGCCGTGGGCCTCGACGGCAACCACGCCAGGATCGCGATGCTCGAGACTCCCGGCGGGCAGGCGCGGCTGGAGCTGTTCGAGTACATCCACCCCGCCGCCATCGAGACCGAGCCGACCCGGCCGAACGAGATCGGCATGCACCGGGTGGCCTTCGAGGTGGACGACCTCGACGCGGCGCTGGAGACGGCGGCGCGGCACGGGTGCCACCCGCTGCGCGGGGTGGCGACGTACGAGGACGTCTACCGGCTCACCTACGTGCGCGGTCCGAGCGGCATCCTCGTGATGCTCGCGCAGTCGCTGAAGAAGGGCTGACCCCGAGCGCACGGCCGGCGCGCAACGTCCTCGCCGCCGACGCGGCGAGCGGGCACCATGCCCGTGTGGAGATCCCCGTGCCGCAGGCGGCGTCGCCGTCCACGAGCCTGGTCTACCTGCTGGGCAGCCCCGGGGTGGGCAAGCGCACCGTGGCGGAGGCGCTGTCCGCGCTCACCGGCGCCGTCGTGCTCGACAACCACCGCATCGCCCTGCCGGTCGTGTCGCTGTTCGACTGGGACGGCAGCGCGCAGCTGCCGCAGGGCATCTGGGGCTACATCGACGTGGTGCGGTCGGCGGTGCTCGACGCGCTCGCCGACATCGCGCCGCGCGAGGCGAGCTACGTGCTCACGAACGCCCTCGAGGTCGGCTACGAGCCCTGGTACGAGCGGATCCGCGGGATCGCCCGTGCGCGAGGCTCGGTGTTCGTGCCGGTGCTGCTCGAGTGCGAGCTCGAGGAGCAGCTGCGCCGGGTGGCCTCGGCGGACCGCGTCGTGCGGCTCAAGCTGTCGGACCCCGAGCGCGCCCGCGACTACATCGCGGCGACGGAGTTCTTCCGGCCCACGGGGCCGGAGGCACTCGTGGTCGACACCACGCACCGGCCGCCGCACGAGACGGCTGCCGTCATCGCCGAGCACGTGGAGCGGGTCGCGCGAGGAGCGTGACCGGCCCGCCCCGGATCAGGCGGGCACGCGCTCCGGCGTCGCGTCGCGCGACCCGGTGAGGTCGGCGAGCACACGAGACCCCGGCTGCACGTGGTGCTCGGTGGCGGCGACGCCCGCACGCTCGTGCAGCCGCTGGAGGCCGCGGCGCTGGTTGCGCAGCACGAGCGTCACCACGCGGCCCTCGGCGCCGGCGCGCGCGGTGCGCCCGGCCCGGTGCAGGTAGGCCTTGGGGTCCTCCGGCGGGTCCACATGCACGACGAGGGAGACGTCGTCGACGTGGATGCCGCGGGCCGCGACGTCCGTGGCGACGAGGACGTCGATGCGCCCGTCGCGGAAGTCCTTCATGGTGCGGGTGCGCACGGCCTGCGACAGGCCGCCGTGCAGGGCGCGGCAGCGCACCCCCCGCTCGAGCATGTTGCCCGCCACGCGCTCGGCGCCGAGCTGCGAGCGGACGAACATGATCGTGCGCCCGTCGCGGCGGGCGATCTCGGTGGCCACCCGGGCCTTGTGCTCGCGGTCGACCACCAGCACGTGGTGCTCCATGGTGTCGACCGGCGAGGTCTCGGCGTCGAGCTCGTGGCGCACGGGCTCGTGCAGGTGCCCTCGCACGAGGGTGTCGACGTCGCCGTCGAGCGTGGCGGAGAAGAGCATCGTCTGGGCCGCCGGCGACACGAGGTCGAGCAGCGCGGACACCTCGGGCAGGAAGCCCATGTCGCACATCTGGTCGGCCTCGTCGAGCACCACGACCTCGACGTCCTCGAGCGAGCAGGCCTCCTGGCGGATGAGGTCGGCCAGCCGTCCGGGGGTGGCCACCACGACGTCGGTGCCGCGGCGCAGCGCCCGGCGCTGGTGGTCCATCGAGGTCCCGCCGACGACGGTCAGCACGTGCAGGCCGAGGGCGCGGCCGAGGGGTGCGACGGTGTCGGTCACCTGCATGGCCAGCTCGCGCGTGGGCACGAGCACGAGGCCGCGCGGGCGGTGGGGCCGGGCGGCGTACGGCGCGACCCGGGCCAGCAGCGGGAGCCCGAACGCGAGGGTCTTGCCGGACCCGGTGCTGCCGCGGCCGAGCAGGTCGTGCCCGGCGAGGGAGTCGGGGATCGTGGCCGCCTGGATCGGGAACGGCGCCTCGATCCCGGCGCGGGCGAGCGCGTCGACGAGCGGCCGGGGCAGGCCGAGGTCCGTGAAGGACGGCGAGGCCGTGTCGGCGGGTCCGTCAGCGGCGGTGGGGCGCACGGGGGCAGGGCGGTAGGTCGGGCGGATCACAGGGCCTCATCGGGTCGACGCGAGCACAGACGCGTCCATGAGGTGGTCCAGAGTGACGCGGGGAGTGGGTCCAGGGTAGGGGACCGGGGCCCGCAGCGACGAATCGCGACGGCGGCGCGAGACGCAGGTCACGGCCGCGCGCCCGGCTCAGGCCTCGCGCCAGCGCGGCGAGGTGGTCCGCGGAGGGCGGAACCGCTGCTCGAGCACGACGAGCCACTGGTCTCCGCAGGCGAGGCCGTCGCGGGCCTGGGTGAGCGCGCGGGCCAGCCCGGCGCCGGGGTCGTCGGTGCGCGTGCAGCGCAGCCCGAACGCGCGGGCGAGGTCCTCCCAGACCGGCTCCACGAGGTCCACTCCGCGGTGCGGGTCGCCGGCGACGTCCTGGTCGTAGCGGAGCATCCCGTAGCCGCCGTCGCTCACGACGAGCAGCGCGAGCGGCAGCCGCTCCTGGCGGTAGGTGGCCAGCTCGCCGAGCCCCATGGCGGCCCCGCCGTCGCCCACCACGGCGAGGGTCGGGATGCCGTGCGCCGCCGGCCCGATGGCGGCGGGCAGGCCGAAGCCGAGCGTGCCCCAGCCCACCGGGTACTGCAGGCGCCGCGCCCGGGGCTGGCGGGAGTAGCCGCCCAGCCAGTAGCCGGCCACGCACATGTCCACCACCAGCGCGCCGTCGGCCGGCCAGCCGTCCTCCACCGTGCGCACGAACTGCGCCGCGGCCGCGGTGCGCGGGTCGCCGGCGACGTCGTCGAGCACCTGCGCGGTGAGCGCGGCGCCGTCCGGGGCCGGCGCGGTCGGCGTCGTCTCGCCGAGGGCGTCGAGCAGCGCCCGCACCGACGTCGCGACGTCGCCGGTCACCCGGGCCGCGAGGTCGAGGTCGCCGAGGCTGGCGTGCTCGTCGTCGGTGAGCGCGACGACGGTGCCCGGCACGGGCATGCGCCAGTTGCGCGTGGTCATGCCGTGCAGGTCGTCGCCGACGACGAGCAGCACGTCGCACGCGGCGATCGCCGCCGCGACGACCGGCTCGTGCGGGGGCGCCACCACGGTGCCGGGGAGGTCGGCGAGCAGCCCGCGGGCCTGGTAGGTGGGCACCACGAGCGCGCCGAGGAGCAGGGCCAGCCGGCGCAGGTCGTCCTCGGCCGCCACGGCACGGGCACCTGCCCACAGCGCCACGCGGCGCCCGCGCAGCGCCGTCGCGGCGGCGGCCACCGCGGCCGGGTCGGGACCGACGGGCGGCGGCGCGGCCGGCCCCGGCACCGCGCCGGACCAGGCCGAGGCCAGCACGTCGGCCGGCACGCCGAGGTAGGCGGGACGCCCGGCGGCGAGCGCGTGGGCGGCGAGCTCGGGCAGCGCGGCGAGGGCCTGCTCGCCGTCGCGCGCCGACACCGCCCGCGCGCCGAAGCCGTGCTCCACCGCCGCCGCCTGGCTGCGCATGCCGTGCAGGAGGCCGTCGTCGTGGCCGGACCGGCGCCGCGGCGCCAGCGGCGTCTCGCTCGAGACCAGCAGCAGGGGCGAGCGCGACGCCCACGCCTCGCCGAAGGCGGCCAGCGCGTTCGCGAACCCCGGGCCGGTGGTCGTGAGGGCGACGCCGAGGCCGCCGGTGGCCCGGGCGGCCGCGTCGGCGGCGTACCCCGCGGCCTGCTCGTGGCGCACGCCCAGCACCCGGGGGCGGCGCCCGGTGCCCGCGCCCACCCAGAACGGCAGGTTGTGCACCCCCGGCACCCCGAAGCAGGTGCGCACGCCGTGGTCGGCGAGCTGGTCGAGGAGCGCGTCGCCCACGGTGTACGCCACGGCACAGTCCTATCGCGTGGGGGCGCCCCGCGACGACCCTCCTCCCACGGCGGGCGGCGGGCGCGCCGCGGTTCGGACGCAGTCGCGTCACAGCGGCGGGGTGCGCCCCTGGCCGAGGGCGCCCGGCGGCATCATGTGGCCCGTGACCACCCTGCAGAGCCTGAACCCCGCCGATCTGTCCGACGTCGTCACCACCGTCGAGCTCGCGAGCGCCGACGACATCGTCGCGGCGGCGCGCCGGGCGCGGGCGGCCCAGGCCGCGTGGGCCGACATCCCGGCTCCCGCCCGCGGCCGCGTGATCGCTGCGGTGGGCCGTCTCGTGGAGGCCAACAAGGAGGCACTGGCCGCGCTGGTCACTCGCGAGATCGGCAAGCCCTACGGCGAGGCGCTCGGCGAGGTGCAGGAGGTCGTCGACACGTGCGACTTCTTCCTCGGCGAGGGCCGGCGTCTCTACGGCCAGACGGTGCCGAGCGAGCTGCCGAGCAAGCAGCTGTTCACCCACCGCATGCCGGTGGGCACCGCGTTCGTGATCACCGCCGCGAACTTCCCCACCGCAGTGCCGTCCTGGTACCTCGTCCCGGCGCTGCTCTGCGGCAACACCGTGGTGTGGAAGCCGGGCGAGGTCTCGCCGGCGATCGCCACGGCGCTCACCGCGCTGTTCCACGCCGGCGGCGTGCCGGCCGACGTCCTGGTGACCGTCGTCGCCGACGGCCCGACGTCGTACGAAGGGCTGGAGCGCTGCCTCGACGAGGGGCTCGTGCAGAAGGTCGGGTTCACCGGGTCCACGGAGGTGGGCCGCCGCATCGGCGAGCTGTGCGGGCGGCACCTCCAGACCCCGTGCCTCGAGCTGGGCGGCAAGAACCCGATGCTCGTGATGCCCGACGCCGACCTCGACCTCGCCGTCGAGGGCGCGCTCTTCGGCGGCTTCGGGGCGGCCGGCCAGCGGTGCACGTCGCTGGGCACG
This sequence comes from Frankiales bacterium, assembly GCA_016125335.1. NCBI lineage: Bacteria > Bacillati > Actinomycetota > Actinomycetes > Frankiales > Frankiales bacterium. Next base: position 35,359 of record WGLY01000022.1, on the reverse strand, counting down.
CTGTGGGTGCACGACGACGTCTACGACGAGATGCGGGCCCGCTTCCTGGCCGCGGTCGAGTCGGCGGTGGTGGGCGACCCGATGCAGGACGTGCTCTACGGCCCGCTCATCTCCCAGCACTACCTCGACAACCACGAGCGCAACCTGGGGCTGGTCGCCGGTCACCACGCGGTGCACGGCTCGACCGGCACCGGGCGGATCACCTCGGCCAACCCGCGGCGCGGCTTCGTGGGCGACCCCGACGCCGGGCTGTTCGCGCACCCGACGGTCGTGGAGGGGATCCGCCCCGGCGACGCCCTCTACGACACCGAGACCTTCGGCCCGCTCGTGGGGCTCGGCCGGTTCTCCAGCCTCGACGAGGGCATCGAGCTGGCCAACGGCCACGGCTACGGCCTCTCGTCGTCGATCTACACGACCTCGCCGGAGTCGGTGTGGCGGTTCCGCTCGCGGATCTCCGCGGGGATGGTGTCGGTGAACAACTCGACGTCGGGCGCCGAGGCGCACCTGCCCTTCGGCGGCAACGGCCGCAGCGGCAACGGCTCGCGGCAGAGCGGCATGTGGGTGCTCGACCAGTTCACCCGGTGGCAGGCGATGAACTGGGACTGGTCCGGGCACCTCCAGAAGGCGCAGATGGACGTCGCGGACCTCCCGTCCGACAGCGGGTTCCGCCTGTGACCACTCCCGGTTCCCTGCTCTCGGGCCTGCCCGAGCGCGCCTCCGTCGTGGTCGTCGGGGGCGGCGTCGTCGGCTGCTCGGTGGCCTTCCACCTCGCGGAGGCCGGCGTCGAGGTGCTGCTCCTCGAGCGCGACAGCCTGGGCAGCGGGTCGTCGTCGAAGGCCGCGGGCGGCGTGCGGGCCTGCTTCTCCGACGCCGTCAACGTCGAGCTGGGGCGGCGCAGCCTCGAGCTGCTCGCCGACATCGGCACCCGGCCCGGCGGCGAGATCGACCTCCAGCGCGTGGGCTACCTCTTCCTGCTCACGACGCCCGGCCTCGTGGAGAACTACGGCGCGTCGGTGGAGGTGCAGAACTCCCTCGGCGTCCGGTCGCGGCTGGTGACGCCGGAGGAGGCGGCGGAGCTCTCGCCGCTGGCGACCTACGACGACGTGCTGGCGGCGTGCTGGTCGCCCGACGACGGCACGTGCACCCCGGAGGCCGTCGTCCATGCCTACGCCGCCGGTGCGCGGCGGCTGGGCGCGCGCATCGTGAACGGCGCCGAGCTGGTGGGCGCCGACGTCACCGGGGGCGAGCTGCGCTCGGTCACGGTGCGGGTGGGCGGGGTCGACCAGCGGGTGGCCACGGGGGTGGTGGTGGTCGCCGCCGGGGCGTGGTCGCGCCAGGTGGGCGCGACGCTCGGCATCGACCTGCCGGTGACCCCGCTGCGGCGCGAGATCGTCGTCACCGGGCCGGTGCACCCGATGCCGGCGTCCATCCCGATGACGATCGACGCCGCGAGCACCTTCTACTTCCACGGCGAGGGCCACGGCCTGCTCGCCGGCTGGAGCGACCCGTCGGTGGAGCCGGGCTTCGACCTCGCGCGCGACCCGGCCTACGTCGAGGGGCTCATCGCGCAGGCCGCGGTGCGCGCCCCGCGGCTGCTCGAGGCCGAGGTGGTGGGCGGCTGGGCCGGGCTGTACGAGATCAGCCCGGACCACGACGGCATCGTGGGCGAGTCGTCGTCGGTGACCCGCGTGCTCTACGCCACGGGCTTCTCCGGGCACGGGTTCCTCCAGGCGCCGGCGCTGGGCGAGGTGCTGCGCGACCTCGTGCTGCGCCGCGAGCCGGGCATCGACGTCTCGCCGCTCTCGGCGGATCGCTTCGGCGTGGGTCGTGCGCGCGACGAGCGGCACCTGGTCTGAGCCGGCGGGTGTCACGGGTGGCCGCGCGAGTGCGCGCCCGTCGCTGCCCCGGCGCCGGGGCGGCGCAGTGACGGCGTCCGACGTCGAGCCCCGGCGCTTGGCGTTGGTGGCACGGCTGCGCGCGGCCGGCTGCGTGTTCGCCGAGGAGGAGGCGGACCTGCTGCTCGAGCCGGGTCCGGACGAGGCCGGGCTCGAGGCGGCGGTGCGCCGGCGCGAGGCCGGTGAGCCGCTCGAGCAGATCCTGGGGTGGGCGGGGTTCGCCGGGCTGCGCCTGGCGGTGGAGCCCGGGGTGTTCGTGCCGCGCCGGCGCACCGAGCTGCTGGCGCGGGCCGCGGTCGACGCGCTGCCCGCGCGCCGTGGACCCGTCGTCGTCGACCTGTGCTGCGGGGTGGGCGCCGTCGCCGCTGTGGTGCTCCGGGCGCGGCCGGACTGCGTGGTGCACGCCGTGGACGTCGACCCGGCGGCCGTGCGGTGCGCCGTACGCAACCTGCCCGGCGCCGTGGTGCACCTCGGCGACCTCACCGCGCCGCTCCCGCCGGGGCTGCGCGGGCAGGTCGACGTCGTGACCGCGAACGCACCGTACGTGCCGAGCGGCGAGCTCGACCTCATGCCGCGCGAGGCGCGGCTGCACGAGCACCCCGTCGCCCTCGACGGCGGCCCGGACGGCCTCGACGTCCAGCGCCGGGTGGCCCAGGAGGCGGCGTCGTGGCTCACGACCGGCGGCCGGCTGCTCGTGGAGACCAGCGAGCACCAGCACGACGCCACGGCCGCCCTGCTGCGCGACGCCGGGTTCGAGGTGTCGTTCGTGCGCCCGGGTGTCTCTGCCGGCGGCGGACCGGCATGGGAGCAGGACGGCGTCGACACCGACGACGAGGAGGGCGACGGCACGGTGGTCGTCATCGGCACGAGGCGCCCGGACCCGGTCCCGGACCACGCCCGCGCCTGACGCCACCGCGGCCCGACCTCGCCAGCAGGACAGCCGCGGATCCGGGCTCGGGCTCACCCCGGCCGTGACCGTCGCGGGCCGCGTCACCGGCAGGACAGCCGCAGCGGTGCCGAGCAGGATGAGGACATGGCCGTCACCCGCACCCGTGCGGCGCTCGCCGTGCAGCACGACACCCTGGGCGCAGCCCACGTCACCGCCGTCCTCGGCCTCGAGCCGACCGACGCCTTCGAGCCGGGCGAGGCGTACGCCCGTGACAGCATGACCCGTTCGCACTCGCACTGGTCGCTGGAGAGCCCGAGCGCGGAACCGGCGCTCGAGCCCCAGCTGCGCGCCCTGCTCGGGGTGCTCGCCCCGCACCGGGAGGCGCTCTCAGCGCTCGCGCAGGAGGGCTACCGCCTCACCTGGACCTGCTTCGTGGAGGAGGACTGCGGCGACGGCGCCGTGTCGCTCAGCGCCGGCCTGCTCGCCGAGCTGGGCTCGATGCCCGTCGACCTGTGGGTCGACTCCTACGCCGACACCGCCCAGGACTGACCCGTCGTTACTGCCGCAAAGCACGGAAACACGGCCGGGTTTCCGGTTCTTCGGGCAGTAACGACGGGCACTAGCCTGGCGGCGTGACGGCTCCCTTCTCGCTCGCCCACCGCACGGCGCTGGTCACCGGCGCCGGCTCCGCCGAGGGGATCGGGTTCGCCTGCGCCCGGCTGCTGGCCCGCATGGGCGCGCGCGTGGTGGTGAGCGCGACCACCGAGCGGGTGCACGACCGCGCGGCCGAGCTGCGGGCCGAGGGGCTCGAGGCCGTGGGGGTGGTCGCCGACCTCACCGACCCGGCCGCGGCGCAGCGCCTGCTCGATGCCGCGCTCGTGGACCTCGGCCGCCTCGACGTCCTGGTGAACAACGCCGGCATGGCGCAGACAGGTGTCGCCCTCGAGTCCGGCACGCTGGTCGACCAGCCGGCCGACGCCTGGCGGCGTCAGCTCGAGATCACGCTCATGACGGCGGTCACCCTCACCCGCCTGGCGCTGCCGGTGATGCGCGAGCAGCGCCACGGCCGCGTGGTGATGATGTCCAGCGTCACGGGGCCGCTGGTGTCGGCCTCGGGCAGCAGCGCCTACTCCGCGGCCAAGGCCGCGATGGACGGCCTCATGCGTGCCGTCGCGATCGAGGAGGGGCCGCACGGGATCACCTGCTCGTCGGTGGCGCCGGGCTGGATCGCCACGGCGTCCTCCGAGGACGACGAGCTCGTCGCCGGGCGCTACACCCCCGTGGGCCGGCCGGGCACCCCGGACGAGGTGGCCGCCGTGGTCGGGTTCCTCGCCAGCGACGAGGCGTCCTACGTGACCGGCCAGGCCTTCGTCGTCGACGGCGGCAACGTCGTGCAGGAGATGAAGGGCCCCTAGACGTGCGTGTGGGGCCCGGTCGCCCGGGCCCCACACGTGTTGCTCGTCGGTGCTCAGCAGCCGGTGGCCGGTGCCCGGAAGCCCGGGAACGGGTTGAGGTCGCCCATGAGGGTGTAGCGACCGATGTTGGTCGAGGCCGACTGCGTCGGCTCCGAGATGGTGTTCGGTGCTGCCCGGACGAACCAGGGCAGCAGCGCCTCGTCCTCCGGGTGGTAGGACCCATCTGCGCTCTGCGTACCGTTCGGGTTCGCTCCCTGCTGGAACGTGTTGGTGCCCATGGCGAACCCGATCGACACGACGGGATCACCGGTCTCGAGCACCGTCGTGCACCCGTACTGCGGTGCAGTGGGAGTCACCCAAGGGTTGACGTAGTTGTTCACGAAGGGGTCGTCGGCCCACTCCGCGATCTCGTGGCTGAGCGCGTGGATGTCCTGCAGCGCCCAGTTCACACCGCCGTTGGCACGCGAGTACAGGCCGGGCTGCACCCACGAGGCCCAGGCGAAGGTCTGCACCTTGGCGTTGCCCTTGCTGTTGGCGCTGCCGCCCCCGTTGCCCGCGGCGCGCGCGCCGTGGAACCCGATGATGCAGCAGTTGCCGGGCGCGCCCTGGTACAGCATCACGTTGTTGGTGAGGTACACCGGCAGGTGAGTCGGGTCCGCCTTGGTCTCGAGGTTCTGGATCTGCGCGGCCCACCACGTCACGTTGACGTCGGCGAAGATGACGCCGCGGCCGCTCTGCAGGAGCGTGGCCTGGTTGCGCGGCACGTCGATCGTGATCGCGGGCAGCACGTTGGGCTCCAGGCGCAGGTGATAGCCGCTGGCCCCGACCTTGTTGAACTGGGCGCGCATGGTGGCGTCCTGCAGCTGCAGGAGGTTGCCGGCGTCGCCTTGCGACAGCGCGCCACCGGGACCCTTGCCGAAGCTGATGTTCGTCGCGGCAGTCGTGGTGCCGTAGTCGTTCGTCGCGAACTGGGGCGAGTCGAGCGTCGCCTGGAGGACGTCGCTCCCGCTGAACGACATGCCGTCCACGGTCACGTTGATCGGCGTGATGTCCGTCTGGATCGTGACGTCGCACGCGTCTCCGGAGCACGTGTTCGGGTTGGCGCCCACCATGTTGTAGCCGTAGTCAACGCCGTCGGTCGGGTCGACGCTGTGGCCCCACCAGTGCGCGACGGTCCGGGTGGTCGGCAGGACGGACGCGCCGCCCTCGGTCGTGGTCGTGGCCGTCAGCTGGGCGTCGCTGATGACCGGGATGGAGTTGGCCTTGGTCGGCGCGCCGGCGGCGCTGACCACGGGACTCGCGATGAGAGCGACGGCGGCGACGCCGATCAGGCCCCTCGCGAGAGTCCTGTGCTGCATGGTTCCCCTCTCCGGGTGGGTGCGCGGCGGCTGCCCGTGGACGCCGAGCATGAGTGTTGACGTGCGCAGTGCTATCACCCGGCACGACGGGCCCGGGGGGCGTTGGTCGAATGCGGGGTCAACCGACCACGTCAGCGGACGTTACGGGGAAGCCTCAGCCGCGGGTCACGAGGCCGAGCGCGGCGGCGATGCCGAGAACGGAACGCGGTGCGTACGCCAGCCGCCACAGGCCGCCGTGCGCGGCCTGCACCGCCCAGGCATCGTCGGGGTGGGCGAGGTCGGCGTCGGGCCGCGCCACCGACGCGGGGGAACGCAGGTCGTGCACGAGCAGGCCTGCCATGAGGGTGTTGGACGTCGAGGGCTCGAAGACCTCGACGCCGAACCGGTGTGCCCCGGCGTAGGCCGCCGCGAGCGCACGGTTCTTCACCACCGAGCGGGTGCGCGTGGCGGGTGCGACGTTGAGCGAGGTCCACACGCCGTCGGCCCGCGAGCGCGTCGCGCGCCAGCGCTGGAGCCGCTTGGCCAGGGCGTAGCTGGGCCCCTGCTGGGGCACGAGGCAGTCGGCGATCCCCACCTCGCCGCGGTCGGTGGCGACCGTGGCCGGATAGTTGGGGGCGAATCGGCCGGCCGCGCGCAGCGGCAGCTGGGCCAGCCCGGAGAGCCCTCGGCCCTCCCAGCGTCGGCGCGACTCCTCGACCGCGTCGGGCAGCACGGCGTACACGTCGGTGGGCGTCGCCAGGAACGCCAGGCCCACGTCGGCCCGCGTCTCGAGCAGCGACGCGGCCAGCGCGTCGGCGGCGAGGGCCACCCGTACGTGGGCGGCGCCGTCGGCATACGTGTAGGTGCCCAGGGTGAACGGGCCCTCGAGGTCGGCGAGCCAGGCGCGCACCTCGGGCAGGCGGCGCACCAGGTCCACCCCGGCCGCGGCCGCGAGGGCGGCGTCGTCCTCGGGCTCGACGCCGACCGGCACGGGCACGGTGAGCCGGCCGGCCGAGGCGCGTGCGGTCGCGATCACCTGGGCCCACACCTCCGGGCGGGGCAGGTCGACGGCGACCACGTGGGCGCCCCAGCGCAGCAGCGAGCGAAGCGGACCCATCTCCGCACCGGCGCCGAGCACCACCACGGTGACGTCGGACAGGTCGAGCCAGTCGGGGTGGTCGAGCAGCGAGTGGGCGGCCGACGCGAGCCCGCGTTCCACCACGCCGTCGGCCACCCAGGCGTCGAGCCGGCGGCGCACGTCGGCGCCGAAGAGCCGCTTGCCGCGGTAGGGAAGCGACAGCCCGGGGTCGCGCCCGGCCGCGCCCTCGACGGTGACCGACGCGTACGCCGGCTCGGCGACCGACGCGCACGCCTCGAGCAGCGGCACCGTGCCGCCGTCGCGGACGAAGACCGCGCGGTCGTGCAGCGACGACAGGCCGGTGCGGGCCACGGCGTGCGCCGCGGCGGGGGTGCGGGTGCCGGCCACGACGAGGTCGCGGTACGGGGCCAGGTAGCCGCTGCGCCACTCCTTCACCGACCCGGCGCGCGCCGCCGCCTCGGGGTCGACCTCGGCCAGGGCCGCGCCCACCACCGCCTGGGCGACCGCCGTCGTGCTCACCCGTCCGTCGCTGCCGGCCCGCAGGTCGACGCCGCGGTCGGGATCGGGGGTCGCGGGGCTGCTCACGGCCACATCCCACCACGGGCGCCGCCGCGGGCGCCGCCCTACCGCGACGTCTCGGCCAGCACGATGCCGACGAGCACCACGATGCCGCCCAGGATCTGCACGGGCACGAGCACCTCGCCGAGGAACACCCACGCGATGGCGCTGGCGATCACCGGCTCGGTCATGCCGACTACGGAGGCCTGGGTCGCGCGCAGGTGGCGCAGCGACTGGAGCACCAGCGCGAACGGCAGCACCGTGCCGAGCACCACCATGGACGTGGCGTAGGCCCAGCCGGGCAGGGCCGGCCCGTAGCCGCCGAGGGCGTCGCTGAACGACAGCGACTCCCAGGGGAACGACCACCACGGCAGCAGCAGCGCCCAGAAGGCGGAGGCGAAGCCGAAGCCCCACATCGTGAGCGAGACCGGGTCGCGGTGGACCACCAGCTTCTCGCCCTCGACGTAGTAGAGCGCGAGCGCCGCCGCGGCGCCGAGCCCGGCGACGACGCCGATGACGTCGAGGGTGAGCCCCTCCCAGACCTGCGCCACCATCGCCAGGCCGAGCATCGCCAGCAGCAGCGCGCCGAACACACGGTCGCGCACGGGCTCGCGCATGACGAAGCGGAACCACAGCGCGACCATGATCGGCGCGGTGAACTCGAACAGCAGCGAGACGCCCACGGGCAGCCGCAGGATCGAGACGAAGTACAGCGACTGCGTCGTGGCGATGCCGAGGACGCCGTACACCGCCATCCGGCGCACCTCGTCGCGGCGCAGCCGGAACGCACGGCGGTTCGTGAGCGCGACGACCACCACGAGGATGAGGAACGCGGCCGTCACCCGCAGCTGGGAGAGGCGGTACCACTCGATCCCGTGCTGCATCTGCACCTTGCTCACGGTGCCGTTGAGCGCGAACAGCGTCGCCGCGGCGACGTAGATGAGGTACCCCAGCAGGGGACGCCGGTCGACCTGCTCGACGGACGGCGTCTCCAGGCTGCTCACGGGGCGACGGCGCCGTCGACGGCGCCGGCGAGCCGGTAGACCTCCAGCGTGCGGTCGGCGACCACGCCCCAGCCGAAGTCGGACACGGCGCGGGCGCGGCCGCACGCCCCCATGCTCCGGGCCCGCGACGGGTCGGCCACGAGCACGTTCACGGCGTCGGCGAACGCGTGCTCGAAGGCGCGCGGCTCGGAGGGGTCGTAGGGCACGAGGAGGCCCGTCTCGCCGTCGACGACCACCTCGGGGATGCCGCCGACGTCGGAGGCGACCACGGCGGTCTCGCAGGCCATGGCCTCGAGGTTGACGATGCCCAGCGGCTCGTACACCGACGGGCAGAGGAAGGCCAGGGCGTGCGTGAGCAGCTGCTGCACCACGGGGCGAGGCGCGTGCTCCTGGATCCACACCACCGGCCGGCGCTCCTGGAGCCGCGCCACGGCGGCGGCCGTCTCCGCCCCGATCTCGGGGGTGTCGGGGGCCGACGCGCAGAAGACGAGCTGCACGCTGTCGTCGAAGAGCTCCGCCGCGGCCAGCAGGTGCGCGATGCCCTTCTGGCGCGTGATGCGGCCCACGAACACGACGTAGGGCCGGCTCGTGTCGACGCCGTACTGGGGGAGCAGGTGCGCGGACTCCTCGGGCCGCCAGGCCACGGTGTCGATGCCGTTGCGCACCACGTGGACCCGCTCGGGGTCGACGAAGTCGTAGGCGTCGAGGAGGTCGGCCTTCATGCCGTCGGACACCGCGATCACCGCCGCGGCCTCGCGGTACGACGACGACTCGATCCACGACGAGATGCGGTAGCCGCCGCCGAGCTGCTCGGCCTTCCAGGGCCTGCGGGGCTCGAGCGAGTGCGCGGTGATGACGTGCGGGACGCCGAACAGCTCGCCGGCGAGGTGCCCGGCCAGGTTCGTGTACCAGGTGTGCGAGTGGACGACGTCGACGTGGTCGAGCACCCGCACCATGTCGAGGTCGATCGCCAGCGTCTGCAGCGCGGCGTTCGCCTGGGCGAACTCGCTGTGCACCACGTGGCCCACGGCGCCGGTGCGGGTGGGCCCGAAGGCGTGCACGTGCACGTCGGCCCGCGGACGCAGCTCGCGAACGAGCTCGTCGACGTGGACCCCGGCGCCGCCGTAGACGTCCGGCGGCCACTCCCGGGTGAGGATCCCGACGCGCAGCACAGGCGCAGCCTAGGGGGTCGCCGGGCGTGCGCGAGCCCGGCCCGGGAGAGCTCGTCCGGGGCTCGTCAGAACCTCTCCTCGGCCCGGCTCACCGGTCTACTGTGGACGCGTGGCACACCGCGACGTCCTGGGAATCGTCCTCGCCGGTGGCGAGGGCAAGCGCCTCATGCCCCTGACCGCCGACCGCGCCAAGCCCGCCGTCCCGTTCGGCGGCGCCTACCGCCTCGTCGACTTCGTCCTGTCCAACCTCGTCAACGCCGGCTACCTGAGGATCTGCGTCCTCACCCAGTACAAGAGCCACTCGCTCGACCGGCACATCACCACGACCTGGCGGCTGTCCACGCTGCTGGGCAACTACGTCACCCCGGTGCCGGCGCAGCAGCGCCTCGGCCCGCGGTGGTACACGGGCAGCGCCGACGCGATCTTCCAGAGCCTCAACCTCGTCTACGACGAGAGCCCCTCCTACGTCGTGGTCTTCGGCGCCGACCACGTCTACCGCATGGACCCCCAGCAGATGGTCGACCAGCACAAGGCGTCCGGCGCCGGCGTGACGGTGGCCGGGATCCGGGTGCCCAAGGAGCAGGCGAACCAGTTCGGCGTCATCGAGACCAGCGACGGGCGCACCATCAACCGGTTCGTGGAGAAGCCGTCGGACCCCGTGACGATCCCGGGCGACCCGGACCACGTGTACGCGTCGATGGGCAACTACGTCTTCACCACCGACGTCCTCGTCGAGGCGCTGCGCATCGACGCCGGCGACGACGGCTCGGTCCACGACATGGGCGGCAACATCATCCCGATGCTCGTCGAGCAGGGGATGGCCGAGGTCTACGACTTCGCTGACAACGTCGTCCCCGGGTCGACCGACCGCGACCGCGGCTACTGGCGCGACGTCGGGAGCCTCGACGCCTACCACGACGCCCACATGGACCTCGTGTCCGTGCACCCGATCTTCAACCTGTACAACCGCTACTGGCCGATCCTGTCGCACCTGCCGCCGCTGCCCCCCGCGAAGTTCGTCGAGGGCGGCAACAGCCATGAGTCGATGGTCGGCGCGGGCTCGATCATCGCCGGCGCCCACGTGCGCAACTCCGTGCTCTCCTACGACGTCAACATCCGGGAGGGCGCGTACGTCGAGGGGGCCGTGATCATGCCGGGCGTGCGCATCGGGCGCGGCGCCGTCGTGCGGCGGGCCATCCTCGACAAGAACGTGCAGGTGCCGGACGGCGCGCAGATCGGTGTGAACATGGACTCCGACCGCGAGCGCTACACCGTGAGCCCCGGCGGCATCATCGTGGTGGGCAAGGGCCAGAAGGTCGAGGTCGGGTGACCCGACCCGTCGCCGTCGTCACCGGTGGTGGCGGCGGCCTCGGCCGGGTGCTGGTCGACCGGCTCGACGCCGAGGGCTTCGACGTGCTGCCCGTCGACGTGCTGGGCACCGAGCGGGTGCTCGACGTCACCGACGCGGCCGCGTGCCGCGCCCTGGCCGACGAGGTGCGGCCGCGGGTGTGGGTCAACAACGCGGGCGTGCTCGGCGCCGGCGACGCCGCGACGCAGCCGGACGAGGTCGTCGAGCGCGTGGTGCGGGTGACCCTGCTCGGCGTCCTCCACGGCACCCGCGCCGCGGTGGCGAGCATGCGGGCGCACGGCGGCGGCCACGTGGTGTCGATCGCGTCGCTGGCGTCGTGGGTGCCGGTGCCGGGCGAGGCCGTCTACGCCGCGGCCAAGGCCGGGGTGCTGTCGTACACGCTGAGCCTGGCCGCCGAGCTGCGCGCTCAGGGCGTCGAGGACGTCCGGCTCTCCGCGGTCTGCCCGGACGGCATGCTCACCCCGATGGTCACCGACGTGCTCGACGACGACGCCGTCGCGATGTCGTTCACGGCTCCGCGGCTCACCACGCCGGAGGAGGTCGCCGACCGCGTGGCCGAGCTGCTGCTGCACCCGCGGCTGGTCAGCAGCGTGCCGCACTGGCGCGGCGCGCAGGTGCGGCTGTTCGCGGCGGTCCCGGACGCGATGCTGCGGGCGGCGCCGGTCTTCGCCCGGATCGGCCGGGCCAACCTCGAGCGGGCGCGGGCTCAGGCGCGACGCGGCTCGTCGCGCAGGTCGACCACCGAGCCGCCGTCGGCGTAGAGCAGGGCGTGGTCGCGCGCCTCGGCGCGGGCGGTCGAGCGGTGGCGGCGCGCGGTGCCCACCCAGCCGCAGGTGCACGAGGCCCGGGTGAAGCGGCCGTCGGTGACGGTGACCTCGTGCGCGACCGGGCCCGGGCTCACCGGGGCGGGCGCGGCCGTCGCCGGGCGCGCCTCCACCTGGCTGCGGTCCTCGGGCCGTGTCGGGGTCACGTCGGCAGAGTAGGGGCACCCTGAACGGTCATGCAGGGCGGACCCCACGATTGGTGGCAGATCCGGACCGGACGGACACGGGGCGCGCCGAGGTCCTAGGTCGCAGGTCCCGGCCACCCCGGAACGGGCTCTCGGCGGTCGCCCGACGACTGGCCGGCTCAGCCACCGAGCGCGGAGGCGAACGAGCGGGCGTGGGCGGGGGCGGAGACCGTGAACGGGACGCCGAAGTCGGAGAAGTCCACCTGCACGCTCTCGGCCACCTTCTTGCCCGAGACGGTGACGGTGAGCTTCTCGGAGACGCGCACCACGTGCTGGGCGCCGTCGACGTACACCTCGATCGGCACCGGGTCGGAGCCGAGCGCGTCCTTGAGGGCCGCGGGGGCGGAGGCACCGACCTTGCCCAGGATGGCCGACGGCGAGACCTCGCCGTGGAAGTGGGTGGTGGCCACGCCGTTGACCTGCTCCGGACCCACCTCGGTGACGGTGCCGAGCGAGCGCAGCACGGACAGCACGTCGGTCGCGGACGTGCCGGACGCGGGGCCGGACAGGCCGAGCGACTGGAGCGCGCTGTCGGGCATGGTGAGCCAGCCCTTGGGCAGGCCGGGCATCCCGGTGATCTGCACGTACACGTGCGAGCCCACGACGAGCTCGTGCATCGACACCCCGGCCCCGCCGACACCGGGCAGGGTCATCGTGAGGTCGGCCTTCGAGCCGTCGAGGGCGGTCTTGCCGGTCGCGGTCATGGTCTGGTCGACCCCGCCGAGCGACATCACAGCCTTCATGTCGACGGCCGCCGTGCCGGACTTGGCCGTGGTCGTGGCCGCGGTGAGCACGACGGCCCCGGGGTCCGCCGCGGCTGGGGTGCTGCCCTGGTCGGCCTGGGCCGCCTGCTGCGTGCCGCAGGCGGCCAGCACCAGCGCGGACAGGAGGGCGAGCGCCCCGGTCGTGGCGGAGCGTGCGCGTGACATGACCGACCCCCGTGCATCGCGGCGCGACCCTCGCGCCGGTTCCCGGGAAGTGTCACACGCGGACGGGCCCGGGTCGTCCCCCGTTCGGCCCGCCGGCACGGTCCGTGACGCATCCGGTACCTGGCCGGACGTCGACCGGCCCGGCCCGCAGCCGCCCCGGTCCCGGCGGCCGGCGGTCAGGACTCGACGTCGACCACGGCCTTGCCGGACAGGCGCGGGGCGAGCCACTGCCCGAACTCCACGTGGGCCGGGTGCTGCTGGTAGGCGCGCAGGCCGTCGACGTCGTCGTGGGTGCTCACCAGGACGACGTCGGCCGCCCCCGGGTCGCCCAGGGAGTCGGTGCCGACGAACCACGTGCGGATCGCCTCGATCTGCGGCTCGAGGGCCCGCAGCCGGGCGACGCACTCGCCGGCGTCGGCCTTGTCGGCGAAGGTGAACGAGACGACGTGCGTGATCACAGGGGCTCCTCCGGGGTCGGCGGCCAGGCTATAGCGCCCCCGCGGACCGCACGTCACGGGTGAACCGGTCGCGTCCGGGCCGGGGAGACGACCGTTCCACCAGTGGCGTCGGGCTAGCGTGGGGCCGTGGACCCTCGGACGGCGGACGTGCAGGTGGTGGAGGTGTCGGCCCGCGACGGCCTCCAGAACGACCCGGCCGAGCTGTCGACCGCACAGAAGGTCGAGCTGGTGCGGCGCACCACCGCCGCCGGGCTTCGCCGCCAGGAGGTCGCCAGCTTCGTCAGCCCCACCCGGGTGCCGCGGATGGCCGACGCCGAGGCCGTCGTGGCGGCCCTCGCGGACGACGCCGACCGCGACGCGGCGGCCTACATCGGGCTGGTGCTCAACGTGCGCGGCTTCGAGCGGGCCGCCGCCACCCGCCTCGACGAGGTCAACCTCGTCGTGGCCGCGAGCGACGCCTTCACCGAGCGCAACCAGGGCATGACCACCGACGCCGCGGTCGCGACGGTGGAGCAGGTGGCACCCCTGGCCCGGGCTGCGGGCCTGGTGCCCACCGTGACGGTGTCCACGTCCTTCGGGTGCCCGTTCTCCGGCGAGGTGCCGGTGGACCACCTCGTCGCGCTGTGCGAGCGGCTCGCGGCGTCCGGCGTCGAGGAGCTCGCCCTCGCCGACACCATCGGCGTGGCGGTCCCCCGCGACGTCGTCGAGCGCGTGCGCAGGGTGCGTGCGGCCACCGGGGACGTGCGGCTGCGCGCGCACTTCCACAACACCCGCAACACCGGCTACGCCAACGCCCTCGCGGCCTTCGAGGAGGGAGTCGCGGTGCTCGACGCGAGCCTCGGGGGGATCGGCGGCTGCCCGTTCGCGCCGCGCGCCACCGGCAACATCGCCACGGAGGACCTGGTGTACCTGCTCGAGCGCTCCGGCGTGCGCACGGGTCTGGACCTCGACGCCCTCATCGCGGCGGGGGAGTGGCTGGGCGAGGAGCTGGGCCGACCGACCCCGTCGCTGGTGGCCAAGGCGGGCGGCTTCCCCACGGGGGAGTGAGCGTCGCCGGCGGATCAGCCGAAGCGGCCGGAGATGTAGTCCTCCGTGGCCTGCTGCGTGGGGTTGGAGAAGATCACCTCGGTCGGCGCGATCTCGATGAGCCGGCCGGGCTGCCCGACGCCCGCGAGGTTGAAGAACGCCGTCGTCTCGGACACCCGCGCCGCCTGCTGCATGTTGTGCGTGACGATGACGATGGTGAAGCGCTCCTTGAGCTGCTCGATGAGGTCCTCGATCGCCAGGGTCGAGATGGGGTCGAGCGCCGAGCACGGCTCGTCCATGAGGAGCACCTGCGGCTCGACCGCGATCGCGCGGGCGATGCACAGCCGCTGCTGCTGGCCGCCGGAGAGGCCGGAGCCGGGGCGGTCGAGGCGGTCCTTGACCTCCTCCCAGAGGTTCGCGCCGCGCAGGGAGCTCTCGACGATGTCCGCGAGCTCGGACTTGCTGCGGCGCTTGCCCTCGAGCTTGAGCCCGGCCACGACGTTGTCGAAGATCGACATCGTCGGGAACGGGTTGGGGCGCTGGAACACCATGCCTATCGTGCGCCGCACGTTGACCGGGTCGACGTCCGAGCCGTAGATGTCCTCGCCGTCCAGGGTGATCTTGCCCTCGACGTGCGCGCCGGGGATCACCTCGTGCATCCGGTTCAGGGTGCGCAGCACGGTGGACTTGCCGCAGCCCGACGGGCCGATGAACGCGGTCACCGAGCGGGGCTCCACGGAGAAGGTGACGCCCTCGACCGCCTTGAAGGAGCCGTAGTAGATGTCGACGTCGGTGGCGTCGATCCGCTTGGCCATGGACTGTTCCTTCAGTGTCGGGTGCTGGTGGGGCGCCGCGCGGTCAGCGCTTGACCCCGGTGAACCGGGCGATGATCTTCGCTGCTGCGTACAGGATGACGATGAGCAGGACCAGCACGAGCGCGCCGCCCCACGCCCGCGCGATCGAGGCGTCGGTGCCGCGGGTGAACTGGTCCCAGATGAACGTGGGCAGCGAGGCCTGCGGACCGGTGAACGGGTTGGTGTTGATCGACTGCGACAGGAAGGTCGTGAGCAGCAGCGGCGCGGTCTCGCCGGCGATGCGGGCCACCGCGAGCATGGCCCCGGTGATGATGCCGCCGAGCGCGGTGGGGAGCACCACCTTGAGGATCGTGCGCCACTTGGGGATGCCCAGGGCGTACGACGCCTCCCGGAGGTCGCGCGGCACGATGCGCAGCATCTCCTCGGTGGACCGCACGACCACCGGCAGCATGAGGATCGTCAGCGCCAGAGCCGCGGCGAAGCCGCCGCGCGGCAGGCCCAGGGTGAGCACGAACGCGGTGTAGATGAACAGGCCGACGACCACCGAGGGGACGCCGGTCATCACGTCGACGAAGAAGCTGATCCAGCGCGCCAGCCGCGTGTTGCGGGCGTTCGGGGCGTACTCCACGAGGTAGATGGCAGTCATGACGCCGAGCGGGATGCCGATGAGCGAGGCGATCAGGATCTGCTCGAGCGTCCCGATGATCGCGTGGTAGACGCCACCACCGGGGTGCAGGGCCGACACGTTGCGCATCGACGTCATGAGGAACTCGTAGGAGAAGACCTGGAGTCCCTTGACGATCACCGTGCCGAGGACGAACACGAGGGGCGCCAGGGCGATGAGGAACGTCGCGTAGACGCCGGTGGTGGCCAGCCGGTCCACCGCGTGGCGCCGTCCCTCGACGGCGAAGCTCCAGCCGGTCTGGGCCGCGAGGAAGATGACCACCGCCACCACGAGGGTGCCGGCCACGCCGTCGACCGAGGTCGTCACGTTGAGCAGCAGCGCGAGCAGCAGCGAGCCTGCGGCGAGCGCCGGCACCGCCCAGCGCGGCAGCTTGCCGCCGGCGAGCGCGCGGTGCAGGAGGGCGTCGGACACGGCGCGCTCGTCGTCGCTGGTCCGGGACATCAGTTGGCCCCCGAGAACTCGGCGCGGCGGGCGATGATCAGCCGCGCCGACATGTTGACCGCCAGCGTGATCACGAACAGCACGAGGCCGCTGGCGACGAGCGCGGACAGGCCGATCGGCCCGGCCTCGTTCCACCGCAGGGCGATGTTGGCCGCGAAGGTGTTGCCGCTGGGCTCGGTGATCTGCCAGTTGATGTCGTAGGACGCCGAGAGGATCAGGGCGACGGCGATCGTCTCGCCGAGCGCGCGGCCCAGCCCGAGCATCGAGGCGGAGATCATGCCCGGCCGGGCGAACGGGAAGATCGACATCCGCACCATCTCCCAGCGCGTGGCGCCGAGGGCCAGGGCGGCCTCGATGTGCGCGCGGGGAACCTGGACGAAGACCTCACGGCTGATGGCCGAGACCGTCGGCAGGATCATGATCGCCAGCACCACGCCGGCGATGAAGATCGACTTGGTGTAGAGCCCGAGGTCGTTGCGGAACAGCGGGATGAAGCCGAGGTAGTCGTTCATCCACTGGGTGAGCCCCTCCATGTGCGGCGTGAGGAAGAGCAGGCCCCACATGCCGAAGATGATCGAGGGGACCGCGGCCAGCAGGTCGGTGACGAAGCCGAGCGTGGCGGCGAGGCGGCGCTCCGCGTAGTGCGCGATGAACAGCGCGATCCCGATGCCGACGGGCACCGCCAGGAGCAGGGCGATGGCCGAGGTCATCAGGGTGCCGAACGTGAGGGCGGCGATGCCGAAGACCGCCGGGTCGCGGTCGGGGAACCAGACCAGCGTGGTGAAGAAGTTGGCCGTGTTGGCCTGGAAGCTCGGGATCGACTTCCAGACGAGGAACGCCGCGATGGCGCCCATCGTGACCAGGATGAGGATGCCGGCCAGGCGGGACGAGACGGAGAAGACGCGGTCGCCGATCCGGACCGAGGCGCCGCGGATCCCCGTGTCGGAGCGCGGGGTCGGCGGGCTGCTGGTCGTCTCGGGTGGGGTGCTCATCCGGGGACCGCCGTGGAGTCGTGGAGTGGCCGAGTACCTGTCACGAGTCGTCGGGGGCGGGCGACGGGCGCCCGCCCCCGACGACAGTAGCGTGCGTCAGGAGATCGCGGAGATGGCGGTCCGCACCTTCGTCAGCAGGTCGCCCGTGATCGGCACGTAGCCGGCGTCGGTCAGCTTCGCCTGCGCCTCGTCGCTCGCCGTGTAGGTGAGGAAGGCCTTGGTGAGCGGCAGGGCGTCGGAGCTGAGCCCCTTCTCGCAGGTGATCTCGTAGGTCACCAGCACGGCGGGGTACCCGGCGGTCGACTTGTAGTCGATGTTGAGCACGATGTTGTTCCCGCTGCCGGTCACCTGCGCCGCGGCGAGGGTCTTGGCGGCGTTCTCCGAGGTGCCGTCGACCGGGCCGGCCCCGTTGTCGATCGCGGCGGTGTTGAGCTTCTTCTCCTGGGCGAAGGAGAGCTCGACGTAGCCGATCGAGTTGGGGGTCGACGCGAGCGAGGCGCCCACGCCGTCGTTGCCCTTCGAGCCCTGGCCGCCGGGGGCGGACCAGTCCTTGGCGTGGCCGTAGGTCCACACGCTGGGGGCGGTGGCGTCGAGGAACTTGGTCCAGTTGTCGGTCGTGCCGGACGAGTCGCTGCGGTGGAACTGCGCGATCGTGGCGTCGGGGAGGGTGACGCCGGGGTTGGCCGCGACCAGCTTGGGGTCGTTCCACTTCGTGATCTTGTTGGACCAGATGCCGGCCATGATCTCGGGGGTGAGCGTGAGCTTGCTGACGCCCGAGACGTTGTAGGCGGCCACGATGGCGCCACCCACCATGGGGATGTTGATGGCCGAGCCGGTGGAGCAGCGCTTGTCGGCGTTGGTCTGGTCGTCGCCCTGGATCGCCGAGTCGGAGCCGGCGAAGGCGGTCTGGCCGTTGATGAAGTCGGTGATGCCGGCGCCAGATCCGACGCCCTGGTAGTCGACCGTCGCGCCGGTGCAGGCGGTCTGGTAGCCGTTGATCCACTCGGTCATGGCGTTCAGCTGGGCGGTCGAGCCGGAAGCCTTGATCGAGCCCGAGGCGCAGTCCGCGCCGGCGATCTGACCGCCGGCGGCGCTGCTCGAACTCGTGCCGGCGTCCGAGCCGCACGCGCTGAGCAGGACGAGCCCGGCGACGGCGGCGGCGGCGAAGCCCGCCTTGCGGGAGAAGGTCACCCTGTCCTCCGATGAGGTGTTCGACGTTGTCGTGCTGACGACGCGGACGCTAGGAAGCGGGGTTGACCTGGACGGGGGCGCTCGGTGAACGACAGGTGAACGACAGGCGTACAGATGGCGACACGGCTGCAGGCGGTCGTCCCGCGGTGACGCTCCGGAACGCCGCAGGCGCCGCGCTCAGGGGTCGAGACGGTCGACGCCGGCCAGCACGCCGTCGGGGGTTCGGTGCAGCACCAGCGCCGCGCCCGGCTTGAGCCGGGGGTCGAGGGCGTCGGCCATGTGCCCCTTGCGCCGGTCGACGTCGAGCGCGCGGGCCAGCGTGCGGACCACGATCGGGAGCACCGGCCGGTGGGTGCACCACACCGCGGCGCCGTCGGCGGCCAGCAGTCGGTGCACCGTCTCCTCGGTGGAGGCCGGGTCGTGCTCGCACCCCTCCTCGCTCAGGCCGTGCTCGAGCCGGACGTCGACCCCGCGGGAGGCGGCGTACGGCTCGACCGTGGCCCGGCAGCGGTCGGCGTCCGAGCTCACGACCGCGTCGAGGTCGTAGGCGGCCAGCAGGTGCACCAGCGCGGCGGAGTGCTCGACCCCCTCCGGCGCCAGCGGGCGCCGGGCGTCGTCGTCCGCGTCCGGGGAGCCGGACTCGCGCCAGGCGGCGCGCTTGGTGGCCTCGGCGTGGCGCAGGACGACGGTCGGCACCGTGTCCGGCAGGGCGAGGGCGGCCTCGACGAGCTCGTGGTCGTCGGGGGAGGTCAGCAGCGCCAGGGCCGCCTTGCGGCGCAGCCACCGCACCTCGTCGACCTCGTCGTCGGGGTCGCGGGGCTTCTGCGAGAGCACCGTCGCCCGCCAGTACCGGACCCGCTTGGGGACGCCGGCCACCTCGTAGCGGCGGTGGCCCAGGGCCGGCCCGAGCGCCACCAGGGCGCCGGTCTCCTCGAGGGCCTCGCGGACGGCGGCGACCTCGTGGCGCTCGCCCGGGTCGAGCTTGCCCTTGGGCAGCGACCAGTCCGACCGGTGCGGGCGGTGCACCACCGCCACCTCCGGCCCGTCCGGGCCGGGCCGGACGAGGACCACCCCGGCGGCCTCGATCAGGTCTGGCATGGGTCGATCCTCTCAGCCCCCCACGGCCCGCCGCAGGTCGCGGTGGCGGGCCCGCGACTCGTGCCAGAGGTGACGGGCGGTCCGGTGCGCCTCCGTCTCGCGGCTGCGGGTCTGCGCCACGAAGACGCCGCAGGCGAAGGCCTCGCCGGCCGAGAGCGGGCTGGTGGTGTCGTCGACCCGGTCGAGCACGAGGGCGCGCTGGATGGCCGCGTCCTGGGCCGCGCCGAGCGGCTCGGTGAGCGTCGACCACAGCACCGCCAGCTCGCGGCACTCCGCGCCGAGTGCGGGGGCGCACACCTCCGCCGCGTAACGGGCGCGCTTCGCCGCGATCCGGGCGCTGTGCCAGGCGGCGGCGTCGTCGCCCGGGCGGAGGGGGTCGAGCAGCCGCTCGGCCCGGTGGTCGGCGTGGCGCAGCCGGGGAGCGAGCACTCGAGCGGCGCGCCGGCCCGCGGCGGCGGTGAAGCGCGGTGCGCGGGCGAGCTCCACGAGCGCGAGGCGCAGCGCGTCGGCCCGCGGCGAGCGGAGGGTCTCGGCCGCCGTGGCGACCGCCGAGACCCGTCGCGAGCGCAGCCACGGCAGGAGCACCTCGCCGTAGCCGGAGGCGTCCTCGGTGTCGGCCTCGAGCGCGGCGATGAACACCTCGAGGTCGCGCGCGGGCGCGAGGGCCCCGGCGTACGCGGAGAGCTCCGGGCGCAGCCGCGCGGAGCTGTCGTCGTCGAGCAGGTCGCCGTAGATCCGCAGCCCGGAGCGCAGGCGCCGGGCCGCCACCCGGGCGGCGTGCACGGCGTCGTCTCGGTCGTCCGGCACACCGGAGTCGGCCTCCAGCAGCGCCGCGGTCTGCCGGCGCAGGTGGGCGCGCACCACGACACCGGCGGTCGAGCCGGCGGTCACGGGGGTGGGCGGCGGCAGGAGCACCTCGACGTCCTCGCGGGGGAGCGCGCCGAGGGCCGGCGCGGCCGGAGCGGCGTCGAGCGCGGGCGTGGGGGGAGCGGGGTCGATCGCCGGCGGGACCTGGCCGAGCCCGGACGTCGTCGTCCGGGCCGCGCGGTCCTCCGCCGAAGGGCTCACGGGACCTGGCTCGACCGCCGCCCGTGCCGGGCGATGAGCGTCTCCTGGACGTCGACCAGGGCGGCGCCGTCCTCGCCCCGGTGGACCCGCGTCCACGTGCCGTCGGACCCGAGGTGCCACGTGCTCGTGCCCGGGTCGAAGGCCAGGTCGAACAGCTCGCTGAGGGTGCGGGCGTGCGCCGTGGAGCCGAGCCGCACCAGCACCTCGATGCGCCGGTCGAGGTTGCGGTGCATGAGGTCCGCCGAGCCGATCCACACCTCGGGCTCGCCGCCGTTGGCGAACTCGAAGACCCGCGAGTGCTCCAGGAACCGGCCGAGCACGCTGCGGACCCGGATGTTCTCGCTCAGGCCCGGGACGCCGGGTCGCAGCGCGCAGATGCCGCGCACCCACACGTCGACGGGGACGCCGGCGGCCGACGCGCGGTAGAGCGCGTCGATAGTCGCCTCGTCCACGATCGAGTTGCACTTGATCCGGACCCGGGCGGGCCGGCCGGCGTCGTGGTGCTCGACCTCGCGCTCGATCCGCTCCACGAGCCCGGACCGGATCGAGTGCGGCGCGACGAGCAGGCGGTTGTACTCCGTCTCCATCGAGTAGCCGGACAGCACGTTGAACAGCCGGGCCACGTCGTCGCCGACGTCCGGGTCCGTGGTGAGCAGGCCGACGTCCTCGTAGAGGCGGGCCGTCTTGGGGTGGTAGTTGCCGGTGCCGAGGTGGACGTAGCGGCGCAGCCGGTCGCCGTCGTCGCGGACGACCATGGACAGCTTGCAGTGCGTCTTGAGCCCCACGAGGCCGTAGACGACGTGGCAGCCGGCCTCCTCGAGCTTGCGCGCCCAGTCGATGTTCGCCTGCTCGTCGAAGCGCGCCTTGATCTCGACGATCGCGAGGACCTGCTTGCCCTCCTCGGCCGCGGCCACGAGCGCGTCGACGATGGGGGAGTCGCCGCTGGTGCGGTAGAGCGTCTGCTTGATGGCCAGCACCTTGGGGTCGGTGGCCGCCTGCTCGAGGAAGAGCTGGACGCTCGTGGAGAACGAGTCGTAGGGGTGGTGCAGCAGCACCTCGTGGTCGCGCATGGCCTCGAGCACGTCGGGCGGCGAGGCCGTCTCCACCTCGGAGAGCTCGCGGCTGGTCCGCGGCAGGAACGCCGGCAGCTTGAGGTCGTCGCGCGGGAGCCGGTCGATCGCCCACAGGGCCGTGAGGTCGAGCAGGCCGGGGATGCGCACGACCTCGCCGGTGCTGATGCCGAGCTCGCGCACGAGCAGGTCGAGCACGTGCGGGTCGATGGTCTGCACCACCTCGAGCCGCACGGGCGGCCCGAACCTGCGGCGCATCAGCTCGCGCTCGAGGGCGAGCAGCAGGTTCTCCGCGTCGTCCTCCTCCACCTCGAGGTCCTCGTTGCGGGTGACCCGGAAGGTGTGGTGCTGGAGCACCTCCATGCCCGGGAACAGCTCGCCGAGGTGGGCGGCGATGACGTCCTCGAGCGGCACGAACCGCTGGTGGCCGACGACGACGAAGCGCTCGAGGATCGGCGGCACCTTCACGCGGGCGAACAGCTCGGTGCCGGTCGCGGGGTTGCGCACCACCACGGCGAGGTTGAGGGAGAGCCCGCTGATGTAGGGGAAGGGGTGCGCCGGGTCCACCGCCAGGGGCGTGAGGACCGGGAAGACCTTCTCGCGGAAGAAGCCGCTGAGCTCCTCGCGCTCGGCCGGCGAGGCCTCGTCCCAGCGCAGCAGGTGGATGTCCTCCTGCTCGAGCAGCGGCAGGATCCGCGAGTGGAACAGCTGCGCGTGGCGTCCCATGAGCTCGGCGCTGCGGCCGTGGATGCCCTCGAGCACCTCGCGGGGCATGAGCCCGCTGGCCGCCCGCACCGCGATGCCGGTGGCGATCCGGCGCTTGAGGCCGGCGACGCGCACCATGAAGAACTCGTCGAGGTTGCTCGCGAAGATGGCCAGGAACTTGGCGCGCTCGAGAACCGGCATGCTCTCGTCCTCGGCGAGCTCGAGCACGCGCTCGTTGAAGGCGAGCCAGGACAGCTCCCGGTCGAGGAAGCGGTCCTCGGGGAGCTCCGGCGGCGCGGAGGGCTCCGTGGACGTGGCGTCCCCGGCGGACACCTCGGTGGTCATGGGGCACACGATGCCAGACCCCGACGGGTCGAGGAGGGTCGGCGGGTGGCCGCCGGGCGACGCTCCGGCGACCTCCGGGTGCCGGAATCGGGCGGTGCGGGGACGGGCCGGTGGGCGCCCGTGGGTCCGGCACCGGGGGCCCGGGTCAGACGGCGAACTCCACGTCGACGTCCCAGTGGGTGAAGCCGAGGCTCTCGTAGAGCGCGATCGCCGCGGTGTTGGACGCGTCGACGTAGAGCATCGCGTCGGGCAGGCCGAGGCTGCGCAGGTGGGTGAGCCCGGCCAGCGTGAGCGCGCGGCCGAGGCCGCGCCCGCGCTGCGCCGGGTCGACGCCGACGACGTACACCTCGCCGATCGGCTCGTGCCCGTGGTGGGTGTCGTCGTGGCCGTGCTCGTGCGGCTGCTCGCCCTCGTGGGCGTGCGTGTGCTCGTGGCCGGCGTGGTGCGGGTCGGCGCCGTGCACCTTGGTCCAGTGGAAGCCGACCATGCGGCCGTCGTGCTCCTCGTCCTCGGCGACGAGGAACCCCTCGGGGTCGAACCACGGCTCGGCCATCCGGGCGTGCAGGTCCTCGATGGTCCAGCCGCCCTGGTCGGGCAGGTCGGTGAACGCGGCGGCGTTGAGCGCCACCCACTCCTCGTCGTCGAGCCCGGGCAGGAACGAGCGCAGGCGGATCCCGTCGGGCCAGACCGGCTCGGGCAGGGCGGCGTACAGCGAGCGCCGCATCTGGTGCAGCGTGCGCGAGCGGTGGAAGCCCAGCGACTCGGCGAGCGAGGCGGCGCCACTCAGCTCGCCGTGGGCCCACAGGCGCAGCCGGCCGTCCGGCGACTCCGCGACCAGCCGCTCGACGAGCAGCCGGCCGATGCCGCGCCGGCGGAAGCGCGGGGCCACGGCCAGCTCGGCGCTCGCCCCCGCGACGAGGTCGGTGACGTCGAGGTGCCCGTAGGCGGCGAGCTCGTCGCCGACCCGGCCGAGCACGTGGCGCACGTCGACGTCGCCGCCGTGGCGGAGGTGGAGGGTGACGTGCTCGGAGAGCGGGCGGATGCCGTCGGCCTCGGTCACCCGCTCGACCAGCACCCCGACGTCGGTGACGTCGGCGTCGGCGAGGCGGCGCAGCACCTCCCAGCGGACGTCGAGGGCCGGGGCGGGTGCGGTCACCCCCCGACCTTAGGCCGACGGCGGCGGTCCGGCGGCCCGGGGCGCCCTAGCCGACCGGTACCTGAGCGGGCACCGTCTCGTCGCTGCGCGGTGGCGTGACGACGAACCGGTAGCCGACGTTGCGGACCGTGCCGATGAGCGCCTCGTGCTCGGCGCCGAGCTTGGCGCGCAGGCGACGGACGTGGACGTCGACCGTGCGGGTGCCGCCGAAGTAGTCGTAGCCCCAGACCTCCTGGAGCAGCTGGGCCCGCGAGAACACCCGGCCGGGGTGCTGGGCGAGGAACTTGAGGAGCTCGAACTCCTTGTAGGTGAGGTCGAGGACCCGGCCGCGGACCCGGGCGGTGTAGGTCGCCTCGTCGATGCTCACCTCGCCGGAGCGGATCTCGTCCGGGACGCCGTCGTCGGTGGCGCGCGCGAGGCGGCCGATCGCCAGCCGCAGTCGCGCGTCGACCTCCGCCGGGCCGGCCGTCTCGAGCACGACGTCGTCGACGCCCCACTCCGCGTTGACGCCGATGAGCGCGCCCTCGGTGGTGATGAGCAGCACGGGGACGTCGACGCCCGTGGTGCGCAGCAGGCGGGTGAACGACCGCACCTGGGGCAGGTCGCGGCGGCCGTCGACCAGGATCGCGTCGCACTGCGGGGCGTCGAGCAGCGCCGTGCCCTCGGCGGGCAGCACGCGCACCTGGTGGGACAGCAGACCGAGCGCGGGCAGCACCTCGGAGGACGGCAGCAAGGCGTTGGTGAGGAGCAGGAGCGTCGACACGGGGGCCTCCCTCGGTCGCCGGCGCCGGAGCCGGACGGTCTCACCGGACGTCGTCGTCCGCGATCTGGTCCGCGCGAGCGGGCGGGGGGACCCTCCCGCAAGCACGGAAGGACCCGGCGGCGTCATCGCCCGGATCCTTCAGGGGGCAGACTAGCGGACGTGGATCTGCGACCGTCGTCCCGGCGTCCCTCGATGCCCCGGCCGTCGCGCACCGGCACGGTCCTGACCGCGGACGGCGAGCGGATCTCGGTGGCGCACGACCGCGCCGTGGGGCCGGCCGCGGCCGACGACGACCGGGTCGCCTTCGTCCTCGCGCACGGCTTCACCGGCGGGTGGCGGCGTCCCGACGTGCGGGCGATCGCCGGGCGCCTCGCCCGGGCGGGCGACGTCGTCTCCTACGACAGCCGCGGCCACGGCGCGTCGTCCGGGCTCACCACCCTCGGGGACTCCGAGGTGCTCGACCTCGACGCGGCGGTGGGCTGGGCGCGGTGGCTCGGCCGGGCTCGCGTGGTGACCGTGGGCTTCTCCATGGGCGGCAGCGTGGTGCTGCGCCAGGCGGCGCTCGCCGGAGCGCGCGAGCGTCCCGAGGCGGTGGTGTCGGTCAGCGCCGCGGGCTTCTGGTTCTACCGGGGCACCCCGCCGATGCGGCTGCTGCACCGGGCGGTCGAGACCCCGCTGGGCCGGGGCGTGCTGCGGCTGGGGTTCCACACGCGGGTGACCGACCAGCCGTGGGAGGAGCCCTACCCGCTCTCGCCGTCGGAGTCGGCGGCCATGATCGCGCCGCTGCCGCTGCTCGTGGTGCACGGCGACCGCGACCTCTACTTCCCCGTGGAGCACGCCCGCTCGATCGTGACGGCGGCGGCGCAGGGGGCGCGCGAGCGCGGGGTGGCGGACCGCACGCGCGAGTGGATCGAGCCCGGCGTCGGGCACGCCGAGTCGGCGATGTCCGACGGGCTGGTCGACCGCATCGCGGCCTGGGCGGTCGACGCCGTCCGCGCGCCGGCCGAGGGCCCGCGGTGAGCGGCGCGGTCGCCGTCCGCTACTGGGCCGCCGCCAAGGCCGCGGCCGGCGTGGCGACGGAGTCCTACGACGACGTGGCCGACCTCGCCGCGCTGCTCGACGCGGTGCGCGCCCGGCACGGCGCGTCCTCGACGCTGGCCACGGTGCTGCTGCGCTGCTCGTACCTCGTCGACGAGGTCAGCCCCGGTGCCCGGCCCCACGCTGAGGTGGCGCTCGCGCCGGGTGCGGTGGTCGACGTCCTGCCGCCCTTCGCCGGCGGCAGCGGCCCGCGGCCGGGAACAGCCGGACCCGCCGACGGGTTGGCACGCGCGTGACCGGAGTCGTCGTGGTGCTCGCCGTGCTCGTCCTCGCGACGGCGTTCGGCCTGTGGCGCCGCGCCACCGACGGCGCCCTGCGCCCGGTGGAGATCCCCGCCGACACCCACGACGCGCTGCCCGTCCCGGGCGCGGCGCGCGGTGCGGGCCACGCCCACGAGGGCGACCGGCTCGCGGCCGACGAGCTCGGCACGGCGCTGGGCGAGCGTGCCACGCTGGTGCAGTTCTCCAGCGCCTTCTGCGCCCCCTGCCGCGCGACGCGCGTGGTGCTCGAGGAGGTCTCGGGCATGGTCGAGGGCGTCGTGCACGTGGAGGTCGACGCGGAGTCGCACCTCGAGCTCGTGCGCCGCCTCGACGTGCGCCGCACCCCCACCGTCCTGGTGCTCGACGCCGACGGCCTGGTGCGGGTGCGCGCCGCCGGTGCGCCGCGCAAGGCCGACGTCATCGCGGCCCTCGGGACCGTGGTGTGACCCCGGCCAGTCGACAACCGTTCCTTCTTGCGAACGTCTCGCAGGTAGAGACAACTGTCTCACCATACGGACGGCCCTGGTCGGGCCGGCGGGCCGTCCGTACCCTCGACGCCATGCAGACGGTGGTCCTCACCAAGCGCCGCGCGGTCGACCTGTGCCGCGTGGGCTCCTGCATGTGTCGCACCTCCTGACCGGACGCACCGCGCTGCCCTCGTCGCAGCCCCCTGCCGTCCGGACGCCGCACCCCTGACCGTGCCGCCTCCAGGAGCCCCCGTGACCACGCTCGACACCCGTCCCACCCCCGTCCGCGCCGACGGCCAGGTCGACGCGCGCGGACCGCGCTTCGCCGCGGTCGTCACGACCCTCGTGCTCGCGCTCGTGCTCGTGACCCTCGGCTCGACGCTCTCGCTCGTCCTGCTCGCCGCCCAGACCGCCGTGTTCGCCCTCGGGGCGCTCGTCGGGCTCTCGGCGCAGCCCTACGGCGCCTTCTTCCGCGCCGTGGTGCGCCCCCGCCTCGCGCCGCCCACCCGGTTCGAGGACGCCACGCCCCCGCGCTTCGCCCAGGCGGTGGGCCTCGGCTTCGCCCTCGTCGGCCTCGTCGCGCTGCTCGCCGGCGTCGCCGTCGTCGCCTACGCCGCCGTCGGCCTCGCGCTGGCCGCGGCGTTCCTCAACGCCGCGTTCGACTTCTGCCTCGGCTGCGAGATGTACCTCCTGGGCCGCCGCCTCCTCGGCGCGCGCTCGGCCTCGGCCTGAGCCGCACCCCCGCACCTCCGCACGTCCCTCCCCCCGACATCCGGCGGGCCGGCGCGCCGGCCCGGCCCTCCAGCCAAGGAGAACCCCGCATGAGCCGCACCGACGTCCTCGTGGACGCGGACTGGGTCGACGCCCACCTCGACGACCCCCGAGTGGTCCTCGTCGAGGCCGACGAGGACACCGCCGCGTACGAGAAGAACCACATCCGCGGCGCCGTCCGCATCGACTGGCGCGACGACCTGCAGGACCCGGTCCGTCGCGACTTCGTCGACAAGGCGCAGTTCGAGGCCCTGCTCTCGCGCAAGGGCATCCGGCGCGACGACACCGTCGTGCTCTACGGCGGCAACAACAACTGGTTCGCCGCGTACGCGTACTGGTACTTCACCCTCTACGGGCACCCCGACGTCCGCCTGCTCGACGGCGGCCGCAAGAAGTGGGAGCTCGAGAGCCGCGAGCTCGTGGCCGACGTCGTCGACCGCGAGCCGACGACGTACACCGCCTCGGAGCAGGACCTGTCCATCCGGGCGTTCCGCGACGACGTCCTCGCCGCGATCGGCAGCGCGAACATCGTCGACGTGCGCTCGCCCGACGAGTACGCCGGCCGGCTGCTCGCGCCGGCCCACCTGCCGCAGGAGCAGTCGCAGCGGCCCGGCCACGTGCCGACCGCGGTGAGCGTGCCCTGGTCGAAGGCCGCGAACGACGACGGCACGTTCCGCTCCGACGACGAGCTGACCGCGCTCTACACCGGCGCCGGCCTCGACCTCGGCCGCGACACCATCGCCTACTGCCGCATCGGCGAGCGCTCGGCCCACACGTGGTTCGTCCTGCACGAGCTGCTCGGCCAGCAGAACGTGCGGAACTACGACGGCTCGTGGACCGAGTACGGGTCGCTCGTGGGCGTGCCCGTGCAGCTCGGCGACGCCCCCGGCGACGCCGAGGGGGGTGCGGCCTGATGTGCTCGGCCACCGCCGGCGGCCTGTCGCTCGACGGCGTCGACGTCGCCAAGGAGACCGTGATCCAGGGCACCGTGCTGCGCGACGGCCAGCCCGTCGCCGGCGCCTACGTGCGGCTGCTCGACCGCAGCGGCGAGTTCACCGCCGAGGTGCCCACCAGCGCCACCGGCCAGTTCCGCTTCTTCGCGGCCCCGGGGTCGTGGACGCTGCGCACCCTCGCGCCGGGCGCCACCGTCGACCGCTCGGTGGCCGCCGCCCTCGGGCACGTCGTCGAGGTCGAGGTGTCGGTCTGACGCCGTCGTCACCCTGATCGCCACGAGGCCGCCGTCCCCGAGGGGGCGGCGGCCTCGTCGTGGGACCGGGTCAGGAGCGGCGCGCCTCCTGAAGCGCCGCCTCGGCGGCGCGCAGCCGCGCGGTGAGCCCCTTCATCACCAGGCGCGAGACGCCGTGGTTCTCGTCGAGGATCTGCCAGAAGAGCAGCGGCGAGACGGTGAAGGTCTGGCAGCCGTCGGCGCCGGCGACGATGGTCGCCGAGCGGGGCTGCCCGTCGATGAGGGAGATCTCGCCGAAGTAGTCGCCCTCCTCGAGGGTGCGCACGGGGTTGCCGTGCACGAGGACCTCGGCGGTGCCGGCGGTGATCATCTGGAGACCGGCGTCGTCCTGGCCCTGCGTCACGATCGGCTGGCCCCCCGGGATGCGGCGGGTCGAGCCGCGCGAGGCCATCTCCTCGCGGACGGGCTCGGGCAGCTCGGCGAACAGGTCGACCCTGGCCAGCATGTGCGATGTGGCGGACATGGGCCGGAAGGTAGCAGCCGCCGGACCTGACGGCGGGGGTTGTGACGGTGTCGGTACCGCCGCCGGCGGGCCCGCTCAGTACACGAGCGCCTGCGCGTCCTCGGCCAGGCACTCCTGCACGAACGTCGCCGACCCGGCGATCACGGCGCCGTCGACGAGGTCGTCGGGCCGAACGCCGCGGCGCGCCGCGCACTGCGTGCACACGGACACCCGGCCCGAGCCCAGGACGGTGCGCAGCAGGTCCGCGGCCGGGGCCGCGTGCTCGAGCCCGAGCTCGGGCTCGCGTCCCGCGACGGCGAGCCACACGGCGTCGCCGGTGAGCCACAGCGACACGGCGACGCCGGCGGAGGCGGCCGTGGCCGCGACCGTGAGCGCCTGCGAGAGCCGCTCGGGCGCCTCGGCGCCGCAGGTCGCCTTCACGACGAGGGAACGGGCCACCCGCAGACAGTACGTCGCAGCGCGCCGCGGCCGGATGGGCCGCGCCCGGTCCGGCGACGCGCGGCGTCCGGGCGGGCCGGGGGCGAGGCCATCCCGTCGCCTAGGATCCGACGGTGGCCGAGATCGTCACCACCGTGGTGCTGCTGCTCGCCGTCCTCGCCGTCGTGGGCGTCGCGGGCGCCACCGTCGTCCGGCTCTACCGCGGTCGCGACTGACCGCGCGAGTGCACGCAGAGAGGCCCTCATGAGCTCGCCCGAGATCCCCGAGCCGCTGCTGCCGCTGTCCTGGCTCATCGGCACCTGGGTGGGTGTCGGCGTCGGGGGCTACCCGACGATCGAGGAGTTCCGGTTCGGCCAGGAGGTGTCGTTCTCCACCGACGGGCGCCCGTTCCTGTCCTACGTCAGCCGCTCGTGGCTGCTCGACGACGAGGGCGAGCGGGTGCGCCCCACCGCGACCGAGATGGGGTTCTGGCGGCCGCGACCGGACAACCAGGTCGAGGTGCTCCTGGCCCACCCCACCGGCTACTCCGAGGTGTGGGTCGGCTCGGTCACGGTCACCGGCATCCTCGACGCCCGCATCACCGGGGCGCGGGCCGAGCTGCACACCGACGTCGTGGCCCGCACCGAGTCGGCGAAGGAGTACACGTCCGGCACGCGCCTCTACGGCCTCGTCGACGGCGAGCTGCTGTGGCGCTACGACATGGC
This sequence comes from Frankiales bacterium, assembly GCA_016125335.1. Lineage (NCBI taxonomy): Bacteria > Bacillati > Actinomycetota > Actinomycetes > Frankiales > Frankiales bacterium. Next base: position 5,423 of record WGLY01000022.1, on the reverse strand, counting down.
GGCCGTCGGCCAGCCCCTCGCGGCGCACCTGTCGGCCACCCTGCGCCCGGTGACGGTCGCGTCGTGACCGAGTGGGAGAACCGGCTGCGCTCGGGCGGCTACCGGATCACCCCGCAGCGCCAGCTGGTGCTCGAGTCGGTGCAGCGGCTCGGCCACGGCACGCCGGAGGAGATCCTCGGCGAGGTCCAGCGCACGGCCAGCGGCGTCAACCTCTCGACCGTCTACCGCAACCTCGAGGTGCTCGAGGAGGTCGGCCTGGTCACGCACGCCCACATCGGCCACGGCGCCCCGACCTACCACTCGGTCGACGACCACGTGCACATCCACCTCGTGTGCGACACGTGCGGGGCCGTCACCAGCCTGGACGCCGCCATCGCCGAGCCGTTCCTCGACGACCTGCGCGACCGCACCGGGTTCGTCACCGACGTGAGCCACGTCGCGCTGCACGGCACGTGCTCCGCGTGCGGGGCGCGCGGCTGAGCCGGGGAAGCATCGCCGTCCCGGCGAGGTTGTGCTGACGTGAGCACCGCTGTGAGCCCGCTGCTGTCGCTGCCGGACGCCTGCCCGCCCCCCGAGGGGTCGGTCGACGCCGGCGTCGCCTGGCACTACGGCGACCCGCACGGCGAGCAGCGCCGGCTGCTGCGCGGCGAGGGCTGGGTCGACCTGTCGCACCGCGGCGTGGTGACCGTCACCGGCCCCGACCGGCTCTCGTGGCTGCACTCGCTGACCACCCAGCACGTCGAGGCGCTCGCCCCCGGCGAGTCGGCCCTCGACCTCATCCTGTCGCCGCACGGCCACGTCGAGCACGAGCTGCACCTCGTCGACGACGGCACCACCACGTGGATCACCGTCGAGCCGGGCGAGGCCGGACCGCTGGTCGACTACCTGCGCTCCATGCAGTTCCTGCTGCGGGTGGAGGTGGCCGACGTCAGCGCCGAGTACGCCGTGGTCGCCGAGCCGGTGGCCGAGCCGCACCCGGACCACCCCACGGTGCTGGTGGCGCCGCAGTTCGGCTCCCTCGAGGCGCAGGACGACGCCGGGCGCCGCTACGTGCCCGTGCGCCCCGACGTGCTCGTGGGGCGCGAGGTGCTCGTCCCCCGGGCCGAGCTGGAGGAGTACGTCGCGGGCCGGCCCGGCGCCGGCACCTGGGCGTGGGAGGCGCTGCGCGTGGCCGCGGCGGTCCCCCGGCTCGGGTTCGAGACCGACCACCGCACCATCCCGCAGGAGGTCGGCTGGGTGCCCTCGGCCGTCCACCTGGCGAAGGGCTGCTACCGCGGGCAGGAGACCGTGGCCCGCGTGCACAACCTGGGCCGCCCGCCGCGGCGGCTGGTGCAGCTGCACCTCGACGGCAGCGCCGACCGCACCCCCGCACCCGGCGACCCGGTGCTGCTCGAGGGCCGCGAGGTCGGCCGGGTGACGTCGGTGGCGCTGCACGCCGAGCTCGGCCCGGTCGCGCTCGCGGTGGTCAAGCGCAGCGTGCCGGCCGACGCTGCGCTGCAGGTCGGCCCGGCCGAGCGGGGTTTGGTCGCTGCCTCGCAGGAGATGGTCGTCACGGCCTGATGCCCCCACGGCGGGGCCGGGTTGGCATGCTGTGCGCTGACACCCGATGGGGGAGGACCCATGACGTACGACCGTCCCGTGACGAAGGCCGTGATCCCGGCCGCCGGTCTGGGGACGCGCTTCCTGCCGGCCACCAAGGCGACGCCCAAGGAGATGCTGCCCGTCGTCGACACGCCGGCGATCCAGATGGTCGTCGAGGAGGCGGCCGCGGCCGGCCTCGACGACGTCCTCATGGTCACCGGTCGCAGCAAGCGCGCGCTGGAGGACCACTTCGACCGGGCGGCCGAGCTCGAGGCGACGCTGGAGGCGAAGGGCGACGAGGAGCGGCTCGAGCTCGTGCGGCGCAGCACCGACCTCGCGTCCGTGCACTACGTGCGCCAGGGCGAGCCCAAGGGGCTCGGCCACGCCGTGCTGTGCGCGCAGCGCCACGTGGGCGACAACCCGTTCGCGGTGCTGCTCGGTGACGACCTCATCGACCCGCGCGACCCGCTGCTCACCCGGATGATCGACGTCCGCCGGGAGCACGGGGGCAGCGTGATCGCGCTCATGGAGGTGCCCGCCGACCAGATCCACCTCTACGGCTGCGCCGCGGTCGAGCCGCTCGGCGACGACCCGGACGTGGTCCGGGTGACCGACCTGGTGGAGAAGCCCGCGGTGGACGAGGCGCCGAGCAGGCTCGCGGTGATCGGCAGGTACGTCCTCGACCCCGCGGTGTTCGCCATCCTCGAGCGCACCGGGCCCGGCCGTGGTGGCGAGATCCAGCTGACCGACGCGCTGTGCGCCCTCGCCACCGGCACCCCCGCGCAGGACGGCGGCGGCGTGCTCGGCGTGGTGTTCCGCGGACGCCGCTACGACACCGGCGACCGGGTGTCCTACCTCAAGGCCGTGGTCCGGCTGGCCTGCGAGCGCGACGACCTCGGCCCGGAGTTCGCCCCCTGGCTCAAGGAGTTCGCAGCCGGGCTGTGAGGCGGGGCCGCGGTCGCCGCGACCCGGCGGCGCACGGCCGCCCGCTCACCCGGACTTGCGCCGGAACTCCCGCTTGACCCCCGCCGCGGCGTGCTCGCCGTGGGCGGCCTCGCGGCCCTCGGGGCCCTGGCCACCGGGGTGGGCGCCGCCCTTCTGCTTGCGCGCCAGCGCCTCGCGGAACTTGGCCTTCACGTCGTCCTGGGCCGCGTCGGCGGTGGCGTCCGCGTCCTGGTGCTCCATGCGCCCTCCTGTCCGGTCCCCCGCTGTCGGGCCAGTCTCCACCCCCGCCGCGGCCGTACGCGACGCGGATCCGCACCCCGGACACCCGTGCGGGTGGCCCGGTGCCCTCAGTCCACCTCGAGCAGCACGGTGATCGGCCCGTCGTTGACCAGGGCCACGCGCATGTCGGCGCCGAACACGCCCGTGGTGACCGGCGCTCCGCGCTCGCGCAGGGCGTCGACCACCGCCGCCACCAGCGGTTCGGCCACCGGCCCGGGCGCTGCGGCGGTCCACGACGGGCGCCGGCCCTTGCGGGTGTCGCCGTAGAGGGTGAACTGGCTGACCACGAGGAGGGGCAGGCCGAGCTCCGCGGCGGAGAGCTCGCGGCGCCCCTCGACCGGCCGGTCGCCGGCGTGGCGGGGCTCGAACACCCGCAGCTCGTGGACCTTCTCCGCGAGGCGGCGCGCACGGGCGGGGTCGTCGTCGTGGGTGACGCCGACGAGCACCACGAGGCCCGGCCCCTCGAAGGAGCCGACCACGGACCCGTCGACCACGACGCTCGCGCCGTCGGCGCGCTGCACCACCGCTCTCACGGGTGCCATGCTCGCAGCGGCGCTGCCGGCGTGGTCGTCGGGTGGCGTGCCCGCACCCGCGCCGGGCGTGCCGGCGCCCGGGGAGCCGGGGGTCAGCGGCTGAACAGCCCGCGCTTCTTCTTCTCCTTCTTGGCCTCCGGGGCCGGCCGCGGGTGGGCGGCCGGGGGAGGAGCAGCGGGGGCCGGGGCCCCGCCGCCGGAGGAGTCGGCGTCGAACCCGCCGCCCAGGCTGGACAGCTCGCGCAGCAGCGCGGCCATGTCGGCCGCCTCGGCGTGACCGCCGCCGGCCATGGCCGGCTCGAGCTCGGGCTCGACGATGCGGGCGCCGTAGGGGTCGTGGTGGCGCGCCGCGGGTGCGGCCGGGCGGGCCGGCTCGGGATCGGGCACGGGCGCCGCGACGAACAGCGGCGCCGCGGCCTCGGCGGCGGCCGGGCCGTCGGGCAGGCCGCCGAGCGACGCGGCGTAGGGCGAGCCCGCGTCGGTGGCGGCGTCCTCGGGGCCGGCGGCCGGGTCGTCGGCAGGAGTGCCTGCGGTGTCGTCGGGGTCCGCGGGCGCGACCGGGGCGGGGGCGACGGCGGCCGCGGCGCGCTCGCCGCCGGAGGCCGCCTCGGCGTCGCGCGCGAGCTCGGTGAACAGGGCGGTGACGGCACGCCGGTCGATCTCGGGCTCGGCAGCGGCCGGCTCGACGACGCCGGTGTGGGCCACGGGCGGGGCGAACGGCTGCCCGACCGGCTCCGCGAACGGCTCGCCCACGGGCTCGGCGAACTGCTGCGCGACGGGCTCGGCGTACGGCTCGCCGAGCGGCTCGGCGGCCAGATCCGTGAGCGTGAGCTCGGGCTCCGGCAGAGCCGCCGGCTCCTCGGCGGGCACGATGAGGGCCGCCTCGGCGTCCGGCTCGTGCTCGCCCGCCAGGGCGAACGGTGCGCCGGGCTCCAGGAAGGGCTCGGCGGGCTCGAGGAAGGGCTCGGTCGGCGCCACGAACGCCTCGGCCGTGTGGTCCACGAACGGCGCGGCGGCGTCCACGAACGGCTCGAACGGCGATGCGGTGTCCGCGAACGCCTCGACCGGCTCGAGGAAGGGCTCGGTCGGCTCGAGGAACGGCTCGGTGGGGGCGAGGAGGGCGTCGACCGGCTCGGCAGGCGCGTCGGCCGGCAGCTCGGCGAGCAGCTCGAGGCTCGGCTCCTCCGCGGCCGCCACGAGCGCGGCCGTCGGGTCGGCGTCGTCGTCGGTGTCGGGCGCGAGCCCCGGGACCGGCAGGTCCATGCCGCGGGCCTGGAGCTCGGCGAGCGCACGCTGGTGCGCCTCGCGCCGCGCCCGCTCCGCCTCGTTCTGCTCGGCCTCGCGCCGCAGGGCCTCGCGCCGCTCGGCCTCCACGCGCTCGGCGGCCTCCTGGGCCAGCCGCTCGACCTCCGCGCGCGCGGCCTCGAGGCGGGCCTGCTCCTCGGCGAAGAGCCGGTCGCGCTCCTCCTGGGCCAGCCGCTCGGCCTCGAGGCGCTCGGCCTCGGCCCGCTCGGCCTCCACGCGCTCGGCCTCGACCCGGGCAGCCTCGCGCTCGGCGGCCTCCCGCTCGAAGCGCTCCTTCTCCTCGCGGAACCGCCGGTCGGCCTCCTCCTGGGCGATCCGCTCGGCCTCCTGCCGGGCCAGCTCCTCGCGCACGGCCTGCTCGGCGTAGGCGTCCTCCTCGGCCCGGGCGATCTCGGCGGCGAGCCGCTCCTCGGCTTCCGCGTACGCGTCCTCCTCGGCCTGGGCGATCTCGGCGGCGAGGCGCTCGTCGGCTTCGGCGTAGGCGTCCTCCTCGGCCTGGGCGATCTCGGCGAGGTGGGCGGCGAGGCGCTCCTCGGCCTCGGCGTACGCGTCCTCTTCCGCCTGGGCGATCTCGGCGGCGAGCCGCTCGTCGGCCTCGGCGTAGGCGTCCTCCTCGGCCTGGGCGAGCTCGGCGAGGTGGGCGGCGAGGCGCTCGTCGGCCTCGGCGTAGGCCTGCTCTTCGGCCTGGGCGATCTCGGCGGCGAGCCGCTCGTCGGCCTCGGCGTAGGCGTCCTCCTCGGCCTGGGCGAGCTCGGCGAGGTGGGCGGCGAGGCGCTCGTCG
>WGLY01000021.1 GCA_016125335.1 Frankiales bacterium | reverse complement strand
TCGCGCACCCAGACCGAGCTGCACGTCGTGATGGACCTCGACACCCTGCGCGGCGAGCGCGACGGCCTGGCCCTCCTCAACGGCACCCCGATCCCCGCACCCATCGCGCGCGAGGTCGCCGCCGTCGCCGAGCACTGGCGCCGGCTGGTCGTCGATCCGGTCGACGGGCACCTGCTGGACTACGGCACCCGCCAGTACCTCCCCGGTCCGCTGCGTGAGCACGTGCTGCACCGCGACCCGGTCTGCCGCCGCCCGGGCTGCACCCGCCGCGCACAGGAGATGGACCACGCGCTCTCGTTCCCCCAGGGCGCGAGCGACACCGCCAACTGCGGCGGCCTGTGCTCCCGCTGCCACCAGGTGAAGACCGCCGGGCACGCCACCATCGAGGACAGCGCCCCCGACGGGTCCGGAACCTGGGCCATCCGATGGCGGCAACGCATCCGCATCCCCGCCCAGCCCGTTCTCGAACCACCACCAGGCGCTGCCTCGCGCGTCGGCGCCCCGCCCGTCGGTGCCCCGGCCGTGGCCGGTGCCGCGCTACCGGGGCACGACCCCGACGCACCCGCCGACGACGACGTCGGCGACGCCCACGGACGCAGTGGTCCCCCGGAACTCCCACCCTTCTGATGCCTGCGTAGGGCGTGCCCTGACGCCCGCGGCGCCATGGCGCACGTCGACGATCCCGCGCGGGCAGATGCCAGAGGGCGGGCCGCCGCTCACGGCACCGCTGCGCGCGTGCGGGCCGACACGGCGCCGAGCGCGAGGACTCCGACGTCGAGGAGCAGGACGACGACGCACGCTGCGAGGCAGAGCGCGCGGGCGTCCGCGCGGGGCAGGACGACGGCGCCGACCAGGGCGGCGTTGCCCATCACGAGCCGGACGCGTCCGCCGCGCTGCACGCGCACGATCGACCGTCGCACGGCATCCGGACCCCCGCCGAGCATCACCGGCACCAGGTAGGTCAGGGCGCCGATCACCGTCTGGACCGCGAATCCCAGCACCAGCATCGGGAGGACGACGGAGCCGATCGTGTCCGCGACCGACTCCCAGGAACCTGCGCGGAGCTCCGCCCACGCGAGGATCGGGATGCCGGCCACGAACCAGAGGCATCCTGCGAGCACGGACAGGGCGCCGAGCTCCCGAGGGGGCTTGCTCCTGGCCTGGCGCACGAGCGGCCGTCCAACTGCGACGAGGACGACGAGGAAGGCGAGGTCGCCCAGGGACGACACCACATGCCGGCCGAGCAGCGCGCCGAGCGCCGACGTCGTCACCGCCATCACCAGGAGGGGCAGGGCCGCGAACGCGACCGTCTCGCTCCCGTCGCCCATCGGAGTCCGCAGCATGGTCGGCCACAGGGTCACCAACGTGCCCACGACGGTGAGCGACACCCATCCGACCACGTTCAGCGTGAGGTGCGCGACGAGGAGGCGCGGAGCCCACGCATCGCCTCCCGCGCCTGCCTCCAGAGCCACGCCGAGGCAGATCCCGACGACGAGCATGGCCGCGGCAGCGACGTAGTAGCGCACGACGCGGGAGAATCGCGCCGGCAGCGAGCGACGGAGGCGCGCCAGCAGCCACCACGCATGCGCGAGCACCGCGAGGGCGACGAGGACCGCCCCGGCGACGAGGACGGGGAGCACGTCCTGCACCTCCCCGGCGACGACGGTCAGGACCCCCGCGTTGAGCGCCACGAGGCGTCGCGCCTGTCCCGCATGACCGTCGTCCCGGGTGCGCAGCACGGCGTTGGCGAAGTGCGCGGACCACACGACGATCACGTTGCTCACGGCTCCGAGCAGCGCCAGGTGGACCGGCAGCCACCCGTCTCCCCCGGCCAGCAGGTCGTGCAGCAGCGCCGCTGCGGCCGCGGCGATCCACAGCAGCGGCGCCCACCCCGTGCGGATCAGCCAGGCCGCCCGGCGCGCGCGGTTCGGGTGCCTCCCGGGCAGCTCGCGCACGACTACGGCCGGCGTACCGGCTCCCAGCCGCGGCGCGGGTCGCGGTTGCCCTGGTTCCTCGGGTCGCGGCTGCGGTAGACGATGTACGGACGGGCCACGTACCCGACCGGCACGCTGAAGATGTGCACCAGCCGCGTGAACGGAACGACGGCGAACAGCACCATCGCGAGCACGGCATGGAGCTGGAAGCTCCACGGGGCCTCGGCCATGAGGTCGGGCTGGGGGTTGAGGAACACGATGCTGCGGAACCAGACCGCGACGCTCTCGCGGTAGTTGTAACCGCCGGGGTGGCCGCCGCCGATGTCCAGCAGGTTGACGCCCACGGTGTTGAAGACGCCGAGCAGAACCACCCCGGCGAGCAGCACGTACATGAGCTTGTCCATGCGCGTGGTGACACCGAACACGCGTGCCTGCGTCCGCCGGCGGTAGATCAGGATCGCGAGTCCGGTCACGACCATCGCGGCGGCGACGACGCCCATCGCGACTGCTCCGACGTGGTAGGCCTGCTCCGACACGCCGAGGGCCGTCGTCCAGGCCTCGGGGACGAGCAGCCCGACCACGTGGCCCGCCAGCGCCATGAGGATGCCGACGTGGAACAGCGGGCTGCCGATGCGCAGCAGCCGTGACTCGTACATCTGCGACGAGCGCGTGGTCCACCCGTAGGCGTCGTAGTGGTAGCGCCAGTACATGCCGACCAGGAACGCGATGAACGACGCGTAGGGCAGCGCGACCCAGAACAGGGTCGGGAACGAGCTCATGCGCGACCACCCACCTTCAGCGACTCGAGTGGCACGAACGGAGCCAGCCCGACCTGCTCGGCGGGCGGCCCCATCTCGGCCAGCTCTGCCGCGCTCGGGCCCTCGACGGCGGGCGGGACGACGACGAGGAGCGCGTCGACGACGTCGGCGTAGGGGGAGCCGAACCGCTCGAGTGCGGCGGAGAGCAGCTCCAGTCCCGAGCGGTGAGAGGCGAGCAGCTCGAGGGCGACGGCCACGTCGGCGACTGCTCCGAACTCGAGGACCACCGGCAGGAAGTCCGGCAGCTCCTCGGGGCCGAGGTCGTACCCGGCCGCCTGGTACAGCTCCTTGAACTCCACCAGGGCCATCCCACGACGCCGGGTGTCGCCGTTGAGGAAGTAGGTCAGGTACAGGCAGGCCTTGCGGCGGCGGTCGAAGATCTCGACGTAGTGCTCCTGGGCCGGCCTGGCGCCGAGCCCCGCGAGCCAGGAGACGAACCGCCGCAACGGCTCGCGCGCGTCGGCCGGGAGCCCCTCCAGGCTGCCCTCGACGAGGGGGAGACGCTGGACGCTGCGATCGTCGGGGTAGGCGAGCAGCATGGAGCACACCGCGAGGAGCCGACGCACGGACGTCTCGCCGGCCTGCAGGAAGGAGTCGTGGGCGGTCACAGGTCGCTCCCGTCCTGCTTCAGCTGCGCGTGGCTGTCCGCGAGCGCGCGCTTCTTGGCGACGTGGAAGCTCTCGATCGACACCGGGACCGGCCTGACCTCGCCGACCGGCGTGAGCTGACCGATCCCCGGGCCGCCCTCGAAGTCGAGGGAGCAGCCCGTCTCCTCCAGCGCGTCGGCCGCCTCCTGGTGCGCCGCGGGGATGACGTAGCGCTGCTCGTACTTCGCGATGGCCAGCAGGCGGTAGAGGTCGTAGAGGTCCTCGCCGGTCAGTCCCACGCGGGCCGGGATCGACTCGTCGGGATCGCGGCCGAGGTTGATGTCGCGCATGTAGGAGCGCATGGCGGCCAGCCGCCGCAGCACGCCGTCGACGACAGCGGTGTCGCCGGCGGTGAGGAGGTTGGCGAGGTAGCCGATGGGGATGCGCATCGCCTCGATGGCGCCGAACAGGTTCCCGATCTCCTCACCGTCGTGCCCGCTGTTGACGAGGGCATCGACGAGCGGTGAGAGCGGCGGGATGTACCAGACCATGGGCATGGTGCGGTACTCCGGGTGCAGCGGCAGGGCGAGGCGGTACTTCTTCGCGAGCGTGTAGACCGGCGACTTCTGCGCCGCGACGATCCAGTCCTCAGGGACCCCGTCCCGTCGCGCCTGCTCGACGACGGCCGGGTCCTCCGGGTCGAGCAGGACGTCGAGCTGCGCCTCGTAGAGATCCTTCTCGTCCTCGACCGACGCGGCTTCGAGCACCCTGTCGGCGTCGTACAGGAACAGGCCGATGTAGCGCAGCCGGCCGACGCAGGTCTCCGCGCACACGGTCGGCTGGCCCACTTCGAGGCGGGGGTAGCAGAACGTGCACTTCTCGGCCTTGCCGGTGCGGTGGTTGAAGTAGACCTTCTTGTACGGGCACCCGCTCACGCACATGCGCCAGCCGCGGCAGCGGTCCTGGTCCACGAGCACGATGCCGTCCTCGCTCCGCTTGTACATCGCGCCCGACGGACATGACGCCACGCACGCCGGATTGAGGCAGTGCTCGCAGATGCGCGGCAGGTAGAACATGAAGGCCTTCTCGAAATCGAAGGACACCTGGTCGGTGATGCCCTTGAGCATCGGGTCCTCGTGACCGCGCTCGTGTGTGCCACCGAGATCGTCGTCCCAGTTGGCCCCCCAGGTGATCTCCATGTCCTTGCCGGTGATCATCGACTTGGGCCGGGCCACCGGCATCGTGTCCATCGGGGGCGCGGAGATGAGCGTGTCGTAGTCGTAGGTCCAGGGCTCGTAGTAGTCGTCGAGCCCGGGCAGCTTGGGATTGCTGAAGATGGTGGCCAGCCGCTGCCAGCGGCTGCCGCCCCGCAGGCGGAGCTTGCCGCGCCGAGTGCGCTCCCATCCGCCCTTCCACTGCTCCTGGTCCTCGTAACGGCGGGGGTAGCCGAGCCCGGGCCGGGTCTCCACGTTGTTGAACCACACGTACTCGACGCCGCGCCTGTTGGTCCACGTCTGCTTGCACGTCACCGAGCAGGTGTGGCACCCGATGCACTTGTCGAGGTTCATCACCATGCCCACCTGGGCCATCACGCGCGTCATCAGTACTGCACCTCCTGCGACCGGCGGCGGATGACCGTCACCTCGTCGCGCTGGTTGCCGGTGGGGCCGTAGTAGTTGAACCCGTACGAGAGCTGGCCGTAGCCGCCGATGAGGTGCGTCGGCTTCATGAGCAGTCGCGTGAGGGAGTTGTGGATGCCACCGCGCTTGCCCGTGCGCTCGACGCGGGGGACGCCGACGGTGCGGTCCTTGGCGTGGTACATGAACACGGTGCCCTCGGGCATGCGGTGCGAGACGACGGCGCGGGCGACGACGACGCCGTTGCGGTTGTGCGCCTCGATCCACTCGTTGTCCTTGACACCGATCTTCTCGGCGTCCTCACGGCTCATCCAGATGTCCGGGCCTCCGCGCGAGAGCGCGAGCATGAACAGGTTGTCCTGGTACTCCGAGTGGATCGACCACTTGGAGTGGGGGGTGAGGTAGCGGACGACGACCCCCGCCTCGTCGACGTCGCCGAGGCGCGGGTAGCCGGCGAGAGCGTGCAGGTTGAGCGGCGGGCGGTACGTGGGCAGCTGCTCGCCCACCTCGGTCATCCAGTCGTGGTCGAGGAAGAAGTGCTGCCGGCCGGTGATCGTGTGCCACGGCTTGAGCCGCTCGACGTTGATGACGAACGGCGAGTACCGGCGTCCGCCGTGCTCGCTCCCCGACCACTCCCACGACGTGATGACCGGCTGAGGCCTGCTCTGCGTGTCCGCGAAGCTGATGATCTTGCCCTCGTGCTCGCGCGCGAGGTCAGCCATGGGCTGACCGGTGCGACGCTCCAGGAACTCGAAGCCGGCCACCGCGATCTCCCCGTAGGACACCCCGGAGAGGCTCAGGATCGCCTCGCACGCCTGCTCGGCCGTGGCCAGTCGCGGGCGTCCGTCGGCGACGCCGCCGCGCACCACTCCGTTGACGGCGCGGAGCCGGTCGACCGTGCTCTGCTGCTTGAGCGTGACGCCCTTGACGACGGTGCCCAGGGACTCGACGTTCGGGCCGAGCGAGGCCATCTTGGCCGCGATGGCGCCGTAGTCGCGCTCGACCACCACGAGGCTGGGCATCGTCCGCCCCGGGAGCGGCTCGCACTCGCCCTTCGACCAGTCGAGCGCGCGACCGCCGGGCTGGGCCGTCTCGGTGGGGGTGTCGTGCTGGAGCGGCAGCGCGACGACGTCCTTGACCGTGCCGAGCCGAGGGCCCGCAAGGCGGGAGAAGACCTCGGCCATCTGCTGGAAGGCGTCGTAGTCGCTGCGTGTCTGCCACGGCGGCTGGATCGCCGCGCTGAAGGCGTGCACGTAGGGGTGCATGTCGGTGGAGGCGATGTCGTACTTCTCGTACCAGGTCGCTGCGGGGAGCAGCACGTCGCTGAACAGACCCGTGCTCGTCATGCGGAAGTCGAGCGACACGAGGAGGTCGAGCTTGCCCTCGGGCGCCTCGTCCCGCCAGACCACCTCCTGCGGGCGCAGGCCTTCCGGTGTCTGAGCGGCGTCGACAGCCCCGTCGGTCCCGAGCAGGTGCTTGAGGAAGTACTCGTTGCCCTTCCCGGACGACCCGAGCAGGTTCGCGCGCCACACGGTGAGCACCCGCGGCCAGTTCGCCTCGGCGTCGGGGTCCTCCACGGAGAAGCGCAGGTCGCCGGACCGCAGCTGCTCGACGACGTGCTCCGCGATCGTGGATCCGGACTCCTCGGCCTCGCGGGCGAGGTCGATCGGGTTCCGGTCGAACGTGGGGTAGGACGGGGTCCAGCCCATCCGGACCGCCTGGGCGAGGGTGTCGGCGAAGGCCTGCCCGCGGAACCGTCCGGTGCCGAGCGTGCTCGCGACGTCGTCGGCACCGAACGCGTCGTAGCGCCACTGGTCCGTGTGCAGGTACCAGTACGACGTCCCCGCCATCTGCCGCGGAGGACGCGACCAGTCGGCGCCGAACGCGAGCTGCGCCCAGCCCGTGAACGGGCGGGCCTTCTCCTGACCGACGTAGTGGGCCCAGCCACCGCCGTTCTTGCCCTGGCACCCCGTGAGGAGGACCAGGGACACGATGGCGCGGTAGATGGTGTCGGAGTGGTACCAGTGGTTGGTGCCGGCACCGAGGGTGATCATGGAACGGCCGCCGGAGTCCTCGGCGTTCTGCGCGAACTGCCGCGCGACGCGCTCGACGGTGGCGGCGGGCACGGAGGTGATCTCCTCCTGCCACGCCGGGGTGTACGGGCTCTCGGCGTCGTCGTAGCCGGCGGCCCACGTGCCCGGGAGGCCCGGGCGGCCGACGCCGTACTGGGCGAGCAGGAGGTCGTAGACGGTCGTGACGGTCAGGTCGCCGAGCCGCCGCACCGGGACGCCGCGCCGGATCGCCCCGTCGCGCTCGGATCCGTGGTCACCCACGTCGAAGCGAGGAAGGTCCACCTCCACGCTCCCGCTGCCGGCACCGTGCATCGACAGCTGCGGCTCGACGCCCTGCAGGTCGAGGTTCCACCGTCCCATGCCGGACTCGGTGTGCCGGAACCCCAACGAGCCCTGCGGCACCACGGGCTCGCCCGTGCGCTCGTCGATCAGTGCCGGCTTCCACTCCGCAGCCTCGACGTCGTGGCCGAGGTCGGACGCCATCACGAATCGGTCCGGCACCCACGCGCCGTCGTGCTCGCGGAGCGACACCAGGAAGGGGAGATCGGTGTAGCGCTTGGCGTAGTCGAGGAACATCGGCGCCTGCCGGTCGACGTAGAACTCGCGCAGGATCACGTGGCCCATCGCCATAGCCAGGGCGCCGTCGGTCCCCGGGGCCGCGGGCAGCCACTCGTCGGCGAACTTCGTGTTGTCGGCGTAGTCGGGGCTGACGGTGACGACCTTCATGCCCTTGTAGCGGGCCTCGGTCATGAAGTGGGCGTCGGGAGTGCGGGTCGTGGGGATGTTGGAGCCCCACATGATGAGGAACGACGCGTTCCACCAGTCCGCCGACTCCGGCACATCGGTCTGGTCGCCCCAGATCTGCGGCGAGGCGATCGGCAGGTCGCAGTACCAGTCGTAGAACGACAGCATCGTGCCGCCGATGAGCGAGGTGTAGCGGGCGCCGGACGCGTGCGAGGCCATCGACATGGCCGGGATCGGGGAGAAGCCGGCCACCCGGTCGGGGCCGTAGCTCTCGATGGTGTGCACCTGCGCGGCCGCCACGATCTCCAGCGCCTCGTCCCACGTGGTGCGGACGAGGCCGCCCTTGCCGCGGGCGCGCTGGTAGGCGCGACGTGCCTCCGGGTCCGAGACGACCCGCTTCCATGCCTCGACGGCGTCGCCACCGGTGTCGCTCTTGGCGGCGCGGTAGAGGTCGAGCAGCATGCCTCGCACGTAGGGGTACCGCACGCGCGTCGGCGAGTACGTGTACCAGGAGAACGCCGCGCCGCGCGGGCAGCCGCGGGGCTCGTACTCGGGCGAGTCCGCGCCGACGCTGGGGTAGTCGGTCTGCTGCGTCTCCCAGGTGATGATGCCGTCCTTGACGTACACCTTCCACGAGCACGACCCCGTGCAGTTCACCCCGTGCGTGCTGCGGACGACCTTGTCGTGGCTCCAGCGGTCGCGGTAGAAGACGTCGCCCTCGCGCCCGCCCACGTGGAACACGGCGCGCTTGTCGCTCGACACGTCACTGCGCGACAGGAACGAGCGGGCGCTGATGAGGCCGTCGACGACCGGGTCGTCGAGCCGGGGCGTGGTCACGATGTCTCCTCATCCTCGGAGGTCCTGAGCGGTGCCGGTGCCGGTCGGAGGTCGGGGCGCGCGAGATGGGCCACGCACAGGTCGCCCTTGACGAAGATGTCGAGCCGTCGCACCGACACCCCGCTGCCCAGCTCGGAGAAGAACCCGTCGAGCATCTCGCGGTGCAGCCGGCAGATCGCCCGGTCCTCCTTGGCCATCTCGAGGAACGGGCACACCGACAGGTAGAGCCGGTCGCCGAGCGGGTCGGTCGTCGTCTCGAACCCGAGGACGTCGAGGCCCTCGACCGCCATCGCCACGGACCGCTCGGGGTCGACCTCCCCGGGTGCGTCCGCCTTCCGGCGCTGGGCCCGCGCCAGGCGGCGTCCGGCCGCGACACCAGGCGTGTCGCCCGATCGCTCCTCGCTGGTCGCGGCGGTGGCTGCGGCGAGCTCGGCGGCCAGCACGCGGTACGGATCCTCGACCGGCCCCGCGCTCGCCCGGTACAGCAGGCGCGGGCGGCCCGGCGTCGCGCGCCGCTCGGGAACCGACTCGACCTGCCCCATGTCCTGGAGCAGGGCCAGGTGCGCCCGCACCGTGTTGGCGTGCAGGCCGGTGGCCGAGACGATCTGCGCGACGGACATCGCCTCGTCGGACCCGCGCAGCAGGTCGTGCACCAGCCGATCCGGGCCTGTGGAGTCGGGGACGGACCCGCGACGACTGCGAAGCACAACCCCTCCTGTTATTTATCCGATCGAGCGGATCAATCACCGCGCCGCGAGCGTACACCGTCGATCCACGCTGGATAGAGCGTCCTTATGTGGCCCAGGTCACGAGAAATATCCGCGGCAACAGTGGACACCGTCCCCGAGCGAACCACTATGTTCCGTGGCGACTAGTAAATAACACCGTCGAGGAGATCCCCGTGACCACCATCAGCGGCCAGGACCTTGCGGGTCGGCCCGACGTCGCCGGGATCCCGGCGGGGGCGGCCGACCGGACGGGCCCGGCGGACGAGGAGCCGGCGCGGGGGCGCTACCGCGTGCTGGTCACGTCCACCCTCGCGTTCACCCTCATGTTCGCGGTGTGGATGCAGTTCGGGATCCTCGGCATCCCGATCCAGAAGGAGTTCGGGCTCTCGGACACGGCGTTCTACTGGCTGACCGCGCTGCCGGTGCTCAACGGCGCCATCTGGAGGCTCGGCACCGGCATCCTGGCCGACCGCTGGGGCGGACGGATCGTCATGGCGGCCATGCTCGTGATGGCTGCGGTGCCGACCTTCCTGCTGGCCGGGACCCACAGCCCGGTGGCCCTGTTCGTCCTCGCCTTCCTCATCGGCTTCGCGGGCAACTCGTTCTCCAACGGCATCGCCTGGAACAGCGCGTGGTTCCCGCGCTCCCAGCAGGGGTTCGCCCTCGGGGTGTTCGGTGCGGGCAACGTCGGCGCGTCGGTCACCAAGCTGATCGGTCCGGCGATCATCGCGGGGACCGCGGGCGCGACCTACTTCGGCGTCATCTCGGGCGGCTGGCGGCTCGTCCCCGTCATCTACGCGGTCGCCCTGCTCGTGATGGCGCTCGCGCTGTGGCTGGTGACCCCGCGCCACGACCGGCGGCCCGGCCGGAGCGTGCCGGTGCGCGTGATGCTCCTGCCCCTCAGGCACCTGCGCGTGTGGCGGTTCAGCCTCTACTACGTCGCCGTCTTCGGGGCCTACGTCGCGCTGGCATCGGCGCTGCCGAAGTACTTCGAGACCAACTACGGCGTCGAGCTGTGGCAGGCCGGCCTGCTGACTGCGCTGTTCATCTTCCCCGCCTCGCTGCTGCGACCTGTGGGCGGCTGGCTGTCGGACAAGGTCGGCGCCCGCCGCATCATGTACTGGACGTTCGGGCTCATGCTGGTCTCGACGGGCGTGCTCATGATGCCGTCCGGCTACATCACCGTGGACGTCGCGCCATCCCGGTCCGCCGACGGAACCGCCGAGATCCTGCCGTGGCACCTGGGCCTCATGGGGTTCACGTTCTTCGTCGTGGTGCTCGGTTGCTCGATGGGCATCGGCAAGGCCGCCGTCTACAAGCACATCCCCGAGTACTTCCCGCACGACGTGGGCGCCGTCGGCGGCCTGGTCGGGATGCTCGGCGGTCTGGGCGGCTTCTTCCTGCTCCCCGTGTTCGGCTACGCCGTGGCTTGGACAGGTCTGCCGACCGCGTTGTTCGGCGTCCTGTTCCTTCTGACCCTCGCGTGCTCGGTCTGGATGCACCTCACGGTCGTGCACATGCTCCACCAGTCCTCGCCCGAGCTCGCCCACGAGTTCGAGCAGCCCCGCCGAGCCCTCGACACCGCGTCGAGCCGCTGAACCTCCCACGAGATGAGGACCGCGCCATCATGACCACCACGACAGCCTCGAGCCGCAAGGGCGGCGAGTGGCTCACCGACTGGGACCCGGAGAACGGCGAGACCTGGAACTCCGGCCTGGCCTGGCGCACCCTCTGGATCACCACGGGGTCGCTCACCCTGGCCTTCTGCACGTGGTACCTCGCCAGCGCCCTGGCCCCGCAGCTCACCGGGCTGGGCTTCAAGCTCGACAAGAACCAGCTCTACTGGCTCGCGGCGATGCCCGGCCTCGCCGGGGGAACGCTGCGCCTCGTCTGGATGTGGCTGCCCCCGATCCTGGGGACGCGCAGGCTGATCACACTGACAACGGTCCTGCTGCTCATCCCGCTGGTCGGCTGGGGCATGGCCGTGCAGAACCCGTCCACCAGCTACACGACATTCATGATCCTGGCGTTCCTCGCCGGGGTCGGCGGCGGCGCGTTCTCCGGGTTCATGCCCAGCACGTCGTACTTCTTCCCCCGCAGCAAGCAAGGCACAGCACTCGGCCTGCAGGCGGGCATCGGCAACTTCGGGGTCTCCATCGTCCAGTTCGTCACGCCCTGGGTCATCGGCCTCGGCATGGTCGGCTTCCTCGGCGCGTCGCAGAAGTTCCACGACGCGGCCAAGGGCACCACAGTCGACGCCTGGTACCAGAACGCCGCGTACGTCTACGTCCCGTTCGTCATCGTCGCTGCGGTCCTGGCCTGGACGACGCTGCGCAGCGTCCCGGTGCGCGCCAACTTCCGGCAGCAGATGGACATCTTCGGCAACGTCGACACCTGGTTCATGACGGCGCTCTACATCATGACGTTCGGCACGTTCTCCGGGCTGTCCGCGCAGTTCGGCCTGCTCATCAAGAACCTCTACGGCGCCGGCAACGCCGCCATCGTCGCGACGGCGGCCGACGGCTCCACCCACGCGCTCGTCTCCGGCTACGCGATCCCCACCCCGCTCAAGTTCGCGTTCCTCGGCCCGCTCGTGGGCGCCGGAGCGCGGGTGGCGTTCGCCCCGCTGACCGATCGCTTCGGCGGTGCCCGGTGGACGCTCGTGTCCGGGATCGGCATCCTCGCGTCACTGCTGTTCACGATCCAGCACGTAACGCCGGACCCCAGCCAGGGCGCCGACGCGTTGCAGTCCGACTTCCAGGGCTTCCTCTACGGGATGATCGCCATCTTCTTCTTCACCGGCATCGGCAACGCCTCCACCTTCAAGCAGATGCCGATGATCTTCGAGCGGCGACAGGCCGGCGGAGTGATCGGATGGACCTCTGCGATCGCCGCCTACGGCCCGTTCTTCTTCGGCATCGGCCTCGCCGTCTCGACCGTGACCAACTTCTTCTACCTCGGCGTGGTGTTCGCGCTCGCCTGCATCGCGCTCACCTGGATCCGCTATGTGCGTCCGGGAGCACCCAAGCCCTCGTGACTCGTTCCGGGAGACCACCCCACCCTCGACCCGTCGCACCCTCTGGAGGACCCATGCCGCTCACCCCTCGTCCTGCTCCTTCCCACCTCGAGGTCGAGGCGGCCACCGGCGGGTGCGGCGGTCACTGCACCTGCGGGCACGGCGACGCCGAGGCGCCGAGGCTCGACGTGCGGCAGATCCCGCCCGCCGTCCGCCATCCCGCGATCCTCGGCGCCCTGAGCGGCGTCGGCGTGGGCGGGTCGCTGGTGCTGGTCGCTCCTCACGAGCCCGTCCCGCTGCTGCGCGAGCTCGAGGAGCGCGAGCCCGACGCGTTCCTGGTGCACCTCGAGCAGGAAGGGCCCGACGAGTGGCACGTGCGGCTCACCCGCCGATGAGCGCCGCACCGGCCGTGACGGCGGGCCGAGCCGTCAGCCCGGCGTGGGACGTGGCGCGCGACCTGGCCTACCGGTCGGGCCGCCCGCTGCCCCTGGAGACCGTCCCTCTCGGGGCGGCCGACGGACGCACGCTGGGCGTCGATGTCGTGGCCGGCACCCCGCTCCCGGCCTTCACCGCGTCGGCGATGGACGGCTGGGCCACCAGCGGTGACGGGCCCTGGCTCGTCGTCGGCCGGGTGCTCGCGGGACAGAGCGGTCCTCCCGTGCGCCCCGGAACGGCCCTCGCGATCGCCACAGGGGCGCGACTCCCGGCGGGCGCCACCGGCGTGGTCCGCAGCGAGGACGGCACCGTCGTCGACGGCGTCCTCACCTCCGGCGACGACCCTGCCGGCCGCCACATCCGGCCCGCGGGCGAGGAGGCGCTCGAGGGCGAGGCGCTGCTCCATGCCGGAACCGTGCTGGGGCCCGGCCATGTCGGGCTCGCCGCAGCCGCGGGCGCCGACGCCCTCACCGTCGTACGGCGTCCCACCTGCACGCTGCTCGTCCTCGGCGACGAGCTGCTCGACGCCGGCCCGGCACGCGAGGGGAGGGTCCGCGACTCGCTGGGTCCGCAGCTGCCCGGGTGGCTCCGCCGGCTCGGCGTCGACGTGCGCCGGGTGACACACGTGCGCGACGACCGGCAAGCGCTCGTCGACTCCTTCCTCGGCGCGTGCACCGATCTCGTCATCACGACGGGAGGCACGGCGGCCGGCCCCGTCGACCACGTGCACGCAGCCCTGGACCGGACCGGCGCGCAGCTCGTCGTCGACTCGGTCGCCGTACGCCCGGGGCACCCGATGCTGCTGGCAGCCCTCCCCGGGCACCGGCACCTCGTCGGCCTTCCCGGGAACCCCCAGGCGGCGATCGCTGCGCTGCTGACGCTGGCAGAACCCGTGATCGCCCGGCTGCTCAACCGCCCTGCCCCCCGTCTGGGCACGATCACCAGTGAGGCCGCGTTCCTCGCGCCTCCGCATGCCACCCGCATGGTGCTCGCCCACCGCGGCCCTCACGGCGCGGTGGCCGCCCGACACCTCGGACCGGGCATGCTCCGCGGCCTGGCCACGGCCGAGGGCTTCGTCATCGTTCCCCCCGGCGGCAGCCAGCCGGGCGCCGTGCTCCCGTGGCTGCCCCTCCCCGTCTGAACCGCGGCACCTCGGGCTCCTCCCAGGCCCCGAGCATCCACCTGCTGGATACGACAGGGACCCCCGGAACGAGCGCCCGAGGGTCCCTGTCGTTTCCAGCGGCGGTGGCGGTGGGAGCCGTCGCGCCGGGACGGCCTGCGGCCCCCTCGGCGCTCCTCCCAAATCCCCGTGCATCCACGTGCTGGATACGACAGGGACCCCCGGAACGAGCGCCCGGGGGTCCCTGTCGTTTCCAGCGGCGGTGGCGGTGGGATTTGAACCCACGGAGAGTTTCCCCTCACACGCTTTCGAGGCGTGCTCCTTCGGCCGCTCGGACACGCCACCGCCGAGGAGGGTACAAGGTGCGCGGCCGGAGTCGAAAATCGCCGTGACGGCCTGCGGGGGCGCACGGCCGGCCGTACGGCGGTCGTCAGTCGGCGTCGCGGCGCCGGGCGAAGAAGTCGGAGAGCAGCCCGGCGCACTCCGGTGCCAGCACGCCGGACACCACCTCCGGACGGTGGTTGAGCCGCCCGTCGCGCAGGACGTCCCACAGCGACCCGGCGGCGCCGTACTCCTCGTTCCAGGCGCCGAACACCACCCGGGCCACCCGGGAGAGCCAGGCGGCGCCGGCGCACATGGGGCAGGGCTCGAGGGTCACCGCGAGTGTCGCGCCGTCGAGCCGCCAGGTGCCCAGCGCCGCCGCGGCGGCGCGCAGCGCCACCACCTCGGCATGCGCAGTGGGGTCGTGCGAGGCCTCGCGCTCGTTGCGCCCGACCCCGATCACCGCGCCCGTCGCGTCGAGGACGACGGCCCCGATCGGGACCTCGCCGAGATCGAGGGCCCGGCGGGCCTCGTCGAGCGCGTGGCGCATCGCCTCGACGTCCTCGGGTCGCGGCTGCACCGGGCGATCATCCCAGCCGCAGCGGCTCAGTCGGGCAGCTGCTCGAGCGCCGCGTCGAACTGCTCGCCGAAGCCGACCCGTGCGGCGATCGAGGCCAGCTGCTCGTCGGGCCACATGTCGTCGTCGTCGAGCAGCAGCTCGATGTCGACGGGACCGACCCCGAAGTCCTCCACGATGCGCAGGTCGCCGGCGGGCTGGAGGTCGTCGCTGTCGTCGTCGTCCGGCGACGGGATGCCCAGGCGGTCCAGCGCGTCGGTGCCGATCGGCCACTCCTCGGCCGCGTAGAGGTCCGAGAGCAGCAGGCGCACCTCCTCGCCGAGCACGCGCACGAGGAGGAAGAACTCCTCGGCCACCGACACCATCCCGAGCACGCCGCCCTCGCCCTGCTGGGCGCGCAGCGCGGCCACGAGGGCGTCGAGCGAGTCGCCCGCACGCGGCGGGAGCACGACGACCTGCCACAGGCCGTCCTCGCGCCAGGCGGCGACGGCGAAGTCGACCGATGCGTCGTCCACGTCGCCTCCTCGCACGCCACCCACGCGGGACCGGCGGTACCGCGCCCACAGCCTGACAGACGCGCTCCCCCGAGGGGCGACGAATCAGCCGGACGTCCGCACGGGTCCCATGCGGCAGCGCGACGGCCTACCCTTCGGCCCATGCCCGACAGCCTCCGCGTGCACGTCGCCGACCACCCGCTCGTCGCCCACAAGCTCACCGCGCTGCGCGACGCGCGCACCGACTCGCCCACCTTCCGGCGCCTGGCCGACGAGCTGGTCACCCTGCTCGCCTACGAGGCCACGCGCGGCATCCGGGTCGAGCGGGTCGCTGTGTCGACGCCGGTGGCCCCGGCCATGGGCGTGCGGCTGGCCGACCCCCGGCCGCTCGTCGTCCCGATCCTGCGCGCCGGCCTCGGCATGCTCGACGGCATGGTCCGCCTGCTGCCCACGGCCGAGGTCGGGTTCCTCGGCATGGTGCGCAACGAGGAGACCCTCGAGGTGTCGACATACGCCGACCGCATGCCCGCCGACATCTCCGGGCGCCAGGTGTTCGCCCTCGACCCGATGCTCGCCACGGGCGGCACGCTCGTGGACGCGATCAACCTGCTGCTCGGCCGCGGCGCCACGGACGTCACGGCGATCTGCCTGCTGGCCGCGCCCGAGGGCATCGAGCGGCTGCGGGCGGCGTTCGAGGGCCGCTCCGTCGACGTCACCGTGGTCACGGCCGGGCTCGACGAGCGCCTCAACGACAAGGGCTACATCGTCCCGGGCCTCGGCGACGCCGGCGACCGGCTCTACGGCGTGGTCTGACCCGAGCACCCCGGCGGTCGCAGGGGCTGCCAGGATCGAGGCCATGACCACCGAGGACCTCGTCGCGCGCGACCTGGCCAGCGTCTGGCACCCGTTCACCCAGCACTCCCTGTGGGCCTACGACCGCCCGCTGGTCATCGAGCGCGGCGAGGGCGTCCATCTCGTCGACTCCGACGGCACCCGCTACATCGACGGCTGCTCCTCGCTGTGGGTCAACGTGCACGGCCACCGGGTGCCCGAGATCGACGACGCGATCCGCCGCCAGCTCGACCGGCTGGCCCACTCGACCTTCCTCGGCCTCACCCACGAGCCCGGCATCGAGCTGGCCGAGAAGCTGCTCGCCACCGCGCCGGGCGACGAGCGCCGCCGGCTCTCGCGCGTGTTCTACGCCGGCGACGGCGCGAGCGCGGTGGAGGCCGCGATCAAGATGGCCTTCCAGGCGAAGGCGCAGTACGGCGAGGACCGGCCGCTCTACCTCCACGTGGCCGAGGGCTACCACGGCGACACGCTCGGCGCGGTGAGCGTCGGCGGCATCGAGCTGTTCCACCACACCTACCGGCCGATCCTGCTCGACACGGTGATGGTCTCCAGCCCCGGCATCCGCGCCGAGGGCCAGACGCCGGCGCAGCGAGCGGAGGAGGTGCTGGCCGAGGCGCGCGCGCTGCTCGCCGAGCACGGCCGGCGCGTGTGCGCGATCGTCGTCGAGCCGATGGTGCAGGCCGCGGCCGGGATGCTCACGCACGACGCCGCGTTCCTGCGCGGCATGCGCGAGCTCGCCGACGAGCACGGCGCCTACCTCGTCGCCGACGAGGTCGCCGCGGGGCTCGGGCGCACCGGCCTGATGTGGGCGGTCGAGCACGCGGGCGTCGTGCCGGACCTGCTCACCCTGGGCAAGGGCGTCACCGGCGGCTACCTGCCGCTGTCGGCCGTGCTGTCCACCGAGGAGGTCTACGCCGCGTTCCTCGGCACCCCCGACAGCGGGCGCACGTTCTTCCACGGCCACAGCTACACCGCCAACCCGCTGTGCGCCGCCGCGGCCATCGCCAGCCTCGACCTCATGGCCGAGCGCGGCACGGTGGCCCGCGCCGCCCGTATCGGCGAGCGCATCGGCGAGCTCACCGCCGGGCTCGCGGCGTACGACGGCGTGCTCGAGGTGCGGCGCATCGGAACGATGACCGGCATCGAGGTGCGCAGCGTGCGCGAGCGCACCGGGTTCGAGGTGTGCCAGCGCGCCCGCGAGCGCGGCGTGCTCATCCGTCCGCTCGGCGACGTCGTCGTGCTCATGCCGCCCCTGGCGATCGGCGACGACGACCTCGAGACCCTCGTGGGCGTCGTCGACCGGTGCGTCCGCGAGGTCGTCGGATGACGGCGGGCACCGAGCAGGCCTCCGGCCACGACGGCACCGGGGAGCGGCCCGACCCGCTGGAGCTGCTGCGCCGCGCGGCGGTGGCGCGCACCGAGGCGGGGCTGCGCCGCCGGCTCGCGCCGCGCGAGCACGACGAGGCGGTGCTCGACCTCGCGAGCAACGACTACCTCGGGCTGGCCCGCGACCCCCGCGTGGTCGAGGGCGCCGTGCGCGCGGCCCGGCGCTGGGGCGGCGGGTCGACCGGCTCGCGGCTGGTCACCGGCTCCACCCGCGCCCACCACGACCTCGAGGACGCCCTCGCCGCGCACGTGGGCGCCGACGCCGGCCTGGTGCTCTCCAGCGGCTACCTCGCGAACCTCGCCGCGATCACCACGCTGGCCGGTCCCGGCGACCTCGTGGTGAGCGACGCCCAGAACCACGCGTCGATCATCGACGCCTGCCGCCTCTCGCGCGCCGACGTCGTGGTCACCCCGACGTGCACGCCGGCCGCGGTCGAGGCCGCACTCGCCGGGCGCCGCCGCGGCGGCGAGGCCGTCGTCGTCACCGACGCGGTGTTCTCCGTCGACGGCGCGCTCGCCCCGCTGGCCGCCCTCGCGGAGATCTGCGAGCGCCACGGCGCTCTCCTCGTGGTGGACGAGGCGCACGGCATCGGGGTGGTGGGCGACGCGGGCCGCGGCGCGGTCGCCGCGGCCGGCCTGGCCGGGCGCCCCGGCGTGGTGGTGACGGCCACCCTGTCCAAGGCCCTGGGCTCGCAGGGCGGCGCGGTGCTCGGCGCCCGCGAGGTGGTCGACCACGTCGTGGACGCCGCCCGTCCCTTCATCTTCGACACCGGGCTGGCCCCAGCGGCCGTCGGCGCGGCCCACGCGGCGCTCGACGTGCTGCGCGCCGAGCCGGATCTGCCCGAGCGCGCCCGCGCGCGGGCCCACGAGCTGGCCCGGGCGGCCCGGGCCGGCGGCTGGACGGCGTCCGAGCCGAACGCGGCGGTGACCTCGCTGCTCGTCGGCGAGCCGGGGCCCGCCGTCGCGGCTGCCGCCGCGTGCCTCGAGCGCGGCGTGCGCGTGGGCTGCTTCCGGCCCCCGTCGGTGCCCGACGGCCGCTCGCGCCTGCGCCTCACGGCGCGGGCGGACCTGCGCGACGACGACGTCGCCCGCGTGGGCGAGGTGCTCGCCGAGGTCCGCGCGGCCGCCTCCGCGACGGGACCGGCGTCGTGAGCGTCCTCGTGGTGAGCGGCACGGGCACCGACGTCGGCAAGACCGTCGTCACCGCGGCGGTGGCCGCCCTCGCCCGCGACCGCGGCTCGCGCGTCGCCGTGGTCAAGCCGGGCCAGACCGGGGTCGCCCCCGGCGAGCCCGGCGACCTCGAGGTGGTGCGCCGGCTCGCCGGCGTCGACGACCTCCACGAGCACGCCCGCTACCCCGACCCGCTCGCCCCCGCCACCGCCGCGCGGCGCGCCAGCCGCCCGGCGCTCGACGTCGGCGAGTCCGCCGCGGCCGTGCGGGGGCTCGCGGCCGGCCGCGACCTCGTGCTCGTCGAGGGCGCCGGCGGGCTCCTCGTGCGCTACGACGACGACGGCGCCACCATCGCCGACTGGGCCCGGGCGCTCGACGCCCCCGTGCTGGTCGTCGTCCACCCCGCGCTCGGCACCCTCAACCAGACGGCGCTCACCCTCGAGGCGATGGCCCACCGCGGGCTGCGGCTGGCCGGCGTCGTGATCGGCGCCTGGCCGCGCGAGCCCGACCTCGCGGCGCGCTGCAACCTGCGCGACCTCGAGACCCTCGCGGCCCGCCCGCTGTCCGGCGCCGTGGCCGAGGGCGCCGGGGCGCTGGACGCCGCGGGCTTCCTGCGCGCGGCGCGCGAGGGGCTCGAGCCGGCCCTCGGCGGCGCCTTCGATGCGCGAGACTTCCGACGCAGGCACGACCCACAGGAGGACGCCCGATGACCGCGACCCAGCCGACCGAGGACCTCGAGGAGGCGGCCGGCCACTACGCCGTGCTCGAGCGGGCCCGCGACCGCGTCCTCGACCAGGGCCTCGGGCTCGAGGAGGCCGACGTCCTCGCCGTGCTGCGCCTGCCCGACGACGCCCTGCCCGAGCTCCTCGAGGTCGCGCACGAGGTGCGCATGCGCTGGTGCGGGCCGGAGGTGGAGGTCGAGGGGATCGTCTCGCTCAAGACCGGCGGCTGCCCCGAGGACTGCCACTTCTGCTCGCAGTCCGGGCTGTTCTCCTCCCCCGTGCGCTCGGCCTGGCTCGACATCCCGTCGCTGGTGCGCGCAGCCGTGCAGACCGCGGAGACCGGGGCGTCGGAGTTCTGCATCGTGGCCGCGGTGCGCGGCCCGGACGAGCGGCTCATGGCCCAGATGCGCGAGGGGGTCGCGGCGATCCGCGCCGCGGTCGACATCAACGTCGCCGCCTCGCTCGGGATGCTCACCCAGGAGCAGGTCGACGACCTCGCCGACATGGGCGTGCACCGCTACAACCACAACCTCGAGACCGCCCGCTCGTACTTCCCGCAGGTGGTCACCACGCACTCGTGGGAGCAGCGCTGGTCGACCCTCGAGATGGTCCGCGACGCCGGGCTCGAGGTGTGCTGCGGCGGCATCGTGGGGATGGGCGAGACCCTCGAGCAGCGCGCCGAGTTCGCCGCGCAGCTCGCCGCGCTGGGCCCGCACGAGGTGCCGCTGAACTTCCTCAACCCGCGCCCCGGGACGCCGTTCGGCGACCAGCCGGTGATGCCGGCCACCGACGCGCTGCGCACCATCGCGGCGTTCCGCCTGGCACTGCCGCGCACGATCCTGCGCTATGCCGGAGGCCGCGAGATCACCCTCGGCGACCTCGGCACGCGCGACGGGCTGCTCGGCGGGATCAACGCGGTGATCGTGGGCAACTACCTCACCACGCTGGGCCGCCCGGCGGGCGACGACCTCGCCCTGCTCGACGAGCTGTCCATGCCGGTCAAGGCCCTCAACGCCACGCTGTGACGGCAGGCATGCCCGGGATCGTCGAGTACTGCGCGCGCTGCGGCGAGGACCGCGGCGCGGGCGACCACCTCGCCTGCGACGCCGCGCTCGTGCTCGAGCCGCCCCGCTACTGCACGCAGTGCCGGCGTCGCATGGTGGTGCAGGTGGTGCCCACGGGCTGGACCGCCCGGTGCTCCGAGCACGGCGAGACCAGCGGGGGCGACACGATCGACCCGCTGGTCTGACCGCCGCGCGTCAGACCCGGACCGTGCCGGACGCCTTGGTCCACGACGCGTCGGGCAGGATCCGCACCTGGTAGTTGCCCGAGGACAGGTACCGCCGGCCGAAGCTGAACGCGCCCTTCGCGCTGATCTTCGCCGTGGCCACCTTGTGCGTGCCCTTGTAGAGCGCTGCGGTGCCGTAGCGGCGCCCGGCGACGCCGGACACCGTGGTGCTCCCGCCGTAGCGGGCGACCCGGGTGCGCAGCGTGGGGCTGACCTTCACCAGCCGCGGCGAGGTGCTCGACTTGCCCACGAGCACGTCCGGGATGACCGAGAAGCGGAACCACGTGTTGCGCCCGAGCTTGAAGGTCTTGCCGTTGCCCGGCCACGGCTCGCCCGGCCAGGGCACGGTCGTCGCGCCGCTGGTGACGATCCACGGGTGCCACGTCCGGCCGCCGTCCTGCGACCACTGCACGGCGCCGCGCTCGATCACCTGCGGTGCGTCGGCCAGGGTCTGCCCGCCGACGGCCTTGAGGTAGGCGCCGTAGGCCGAGAACACCGCCTGGCCGCCGGTCTTGACCACACCGGTGGAGAACAGCATCACCGCCTTCGAGGTCGCCGTGGGAGAGGAGGCCTGGTGCGCGGAGAACGTGGCGGGCGCCGCGGACACGGGGGTGTACTGCGTCGTGTGGTTGCCGTCGGTGCGCGTGAGCACGTTCGTGGTCCACGCCACGAGGTTGGACGACGTCTGCGCCACCGAGCTGCTGCCGCTGTCGGTCCAGGCCCACCAGGTGCCGTCGAGCAGGCGCAGCTGGTAGGCGTTGTCGAGGTCGCCGGACGCCGCGGCCGGCACGTTCCCGCTCGAGGAGGTGTCGACGTACGACCAGCTCCACTCCTCGCACGACGGGGTGCCGGCGACGTTGCAGATCGGGAAGTAGAGCGTGCTGTCGTCGCTGAACACCGGCCGCTCGGGCAGCAGCTCCTGCACACCCGAGGCGGTGTCGTAGGACACCGTCCAGTCCGGGGCGCCGGGGTTGGCCGTCGCGAGCGAGTCGACCTCGAGGCGCGACTTCTGGATGGTGCTGCCCGAGGCCGTCACGAACACGCCGGCGACCGAGCTGGCGCTCGGGGAGACCGCGAACCAGGTGAGCAGCTCGGCGCCGGTGGCCGGGGCCAGCGGCGCGTTGAGCGTGAGGCGCGTGATCGCCGAGGTGCTGCGGTCCCAGCGGTAGACGTCGCCCTCGCTGACGAACCACACGCTCGAGCCGTCCGGGGCCACCACGGGGTTGGCGTCCACGATCGAGGCGAGCACCTGCGTGGCACCGGAGTCGGACACCACGAGCCCGTGCGCCATGTCGTAGTACGGCGCGCTCGGCGGCCCCGACGCGCCCACGACCGCCACGACGCTGCCGTCGGAGGAGGCGTCGAGCTGCCCGGAGACGAAGCCCCCGGTCGAGACGGGCTGGGTCTCGGTCGCGTCCGGGTCGCCGACGTGCATCGAGCCGTCCGTCGCGTCGACGTAGACGACGTACGGACCGGCGCCGAGCGCCTGGACGGGCGCGGCGGAGAGCAGGGCGAGGCCGAGGCCGGCGGCGAGTGTGGCGGCGAGCGCGGCGCGGCGGCGCGGGCGCGGGTGGGTCATGCGGTCCCCCGTGTCGTGGGCGTCCCGCGGGGTGCGGGACCACGGCGGATGGTGCCACGACCCGCATGCCGACGACACCCTCACGTGGGGGGTCCCGGCGCGCCGTCCACCCGGGCGGCCGCTCAGGGTCAGATCGTGGTGCGGGCGGCCGCCTGGGCCCAGTACTTGTCGCCGGCGGAGATCACCTTGTAGGTCCCGCGGTAGAGCACCCGGCTGCCGAAGCTGAAGTCGCCCTGCGCGGTGATCTTCGCGGTCGCGATCTTCTGCAGCGACGACCCGCGCACGCGGTAGAGCGTGACGCCGCCGTACCGGCGTGCCACGTGGCCGTAGACGATGTGGCGGATGCCGCTGGACTTCACGCTCAGGCCCATCCGCGGCACCACGACCACGAGCGACTTGGCCGAGGACCCGGGCCGGGTGAGGTAGTCGCCCGAGTAGCTCCACCACACGTAGGTGTTGCGCGAGAGCGTCGGCGTGTAGCCGAGGTAGGTGGCCGAGCCGGCCTGGAAGGCACCGGAGCCCGAGGTGGCCTGCGACCCGACGAACTGCGTGCCCACCGCCTGCCAGTGCAGGGTGCCGGCGTCGACCTCGTCGGCGTAGGCGTCGCTGTAGGTCGAGCCCACGGCCGGCTGGAGGTAGAGGTTGTAGCCCCAGAAGGCCGGGCGCTTGCCGGACAGCACACGCTTGGCGGAGAGCACGAGGTGCGCGTGGGCCGTGGCGCGGTTGGCCGCCGACGGCATCGGCGCCGGCGTGGACGACGTCGGGACGTACCGGTAGCTGGTGTCGCCGTTGTCGCGGGGGCCCGACAGCGGCGTGGGCGCCGTGCCCAGGTCGGTGGTGGAGCCGGCGGTGGACGTCAGCGGCGAGCCGGCGGTGTCCTTCCAGGCCCAGTAGGTGACCGGGCCGCTGCCCATGGCGTGCACGTCGTAGTAGTCGTCGAGCGCCGGCACCGCCGTGGTGGCCGAGGTGCGCGGCCCGGACGACGGGATCGTCGCGCTGACGGCGGACACCGCCGTGGGCGAGCTGCCCGCGGCGAACTGGTACTCGTCGTAGAGCAGCGTGGTCTCGTCGGTGAACGTGAACGTGTTGCTCAGCGGGGCGGTCTTGTCCGAGCCGCTGGTGTCGTAGGTCTTCTGGAAGTAGGGCTGGGTGGCACCCGCCTGCGTGAGCAGGTACGCCGCCACGACGCGGTCGCGGTGGTTGGTCACCGCGCCGGAGCCGTCGACGGTGTCGTTGTGGAACAGCACCGCGGCGTGCAGACCGCCGGGCGACACGGCGAGACGGGTGGCGATCTCCAGCGGGCCGCCGGCCAGCGCCGGGGCGGCCATGGTGGACGCGGTGCCCGAGATGGCGCCGGTGGTCTCGTCGTAGGACGCCGTGAACTTGTGCAGCACCCCGCCGCTGAGCCACCACACGAACTTGCCGTCCGAGCGGCGGATCACCGGGTTGGCCTCCCACGAGGTGCTCAGCACCCGGCTCGTGACGGGGTGGCCGGGCCCGCTGCCGCGGTGCACCAGCACGAGGCCCGTGGTGGAGTCGAAGCCGTCGTCGACGACGGGGCCGTGGCGCAGGCCGACGACCCAGGTGTCGCCGGACTCGGTCATGTCGTAGCTGTAGGTCTGGTAGTGCCCGGAGGTGGGCGTGAGCGCGACCGGCGCGGGGCTCGATCCGGTCGCGGGGCCGGACCAGAGCACCTGGTCGCAGGTCGTCGCGTCCCCCGTGGAGCACTCGATGTAGCCGAACTGCGGGGTGTCGACCACGGCTTGCGCCGTGGCCCCCGGCAGGGTGGCCGCGGCGATCCCGGCGGCGGTGAGCAGGACCGTGGCGCGTGCGATGCGCGCCCGACGGCTGAAGGTCACGTGATCGTCTCCCCGGAGCGTCCGTGCAGCTGGTCGGCGGCACGACCGTCCGACGTCGCGCCGTCGGCCATCCTGGCACGCCCGCGGCCCGGCGTCCGCCCCCCGTCCGATCACCCGGGCGGGTCGGCGCGACCCGGTTCGCTCAGCGGGGCGTCAGGCGGAGGCGGCCGGGTCGACGCTGCTCGTGCGCCCGGGCAGCCCGGCGGGACGGTAACGCGCCTGGAGCAGCCGCACCCCCGTGCCGGACCGGGCCTTGGCCTCGAGGAGCAGGGTGTCCGCGGCGTGCAGCGCCGATTCGGCGTCGGGGCGCTCGTCCGGCGCCACGAGCAGCACCCCGATCGTCACGCCCACGGTCGCCGGCGCGCCGCGCACGGCGATCGGCTCCTGGAGCGACTCGGTGATCCGCCGGGCGAGGTGCTCGACCCCCGGCTCGCCCTCGATCGCGGCGCACGCGACGACGAACTCGTCGCCACCGAGCCGCGCCACGGTGTCCTCGCGGCGCACGGCCCAGCGGAGCCGGGCCGCGACCTCCACGAGCACGGCGTCGCCGACGTCGTGCCCGCGCGTGTCGTTGACCTGCTTGAACCGGTCGAGGTCGAGGTAGAGGACGGCGGCGTCCTCGGTGCGGCCGCGCACGGAGAGCTGGGCCTCGAGCCGCTCGAGCAGCAGCCGCCGGTTGGCCAGCCCGGTGAGCGGGTCGCTGGTGGCGAGGTCCCACAGGTGCGCCTCGCGGCGGGTGCGCGCCCGGGCCAGGCCCACCGCCACGGCGGACACCGCGAGCCACGCCACCAGCCGCAGCCAGAACGTGGTCAGCGGGCCCTGGTCGGTCGCGAGGCCTGCGGCCAGCGCGAGGGCGAGCCCGAGCACGGCGAGCCCTGCCGTGGCCCGGGGGGTGGCGAACGCGGCGGCCGCGACCACCCCCACCCACAGGAACGTGGTGGGCACGACGTCGGGGAACCGGACGCCGAGGGCGGCGACGACGACCATGCCGGCGCCGATGGCCAGGACGCGCACGTTCCAGGCCCGGCGGGGCCGGCGCCCCTCGGGGCCGCCGAGCGTCTCCTCGCTCATGACCGTCCTGTCGACACACGGGCCCCCGTGCCTGAGCCCCCGGACGGGCGGTGCCGCCGCGCGGGCGGACCGGCCGGCCGCCTCGGCCCAGCGGGTGCGGAACATCCCGGCAGGGTCGAGGGTTGGGGCGAGCGCCAGCATCCCATGTCGAGGAGGAGCCATGCCCGTTCGTGACGCGACCACCCGGTGGACCGGTGAGCTGCAGACCGGCTCGGGGGTGGTCACCCTCGACTCGAGCAACGCCGGCGAGTTCCCGGTCACCTTCCCCAGCCGAGCGGGCGAGCCGGACGGCATGACCAGCCCGGAGGAGCTCATCGCGGCCGCGCACTCGGCCTGCTACGCGATGTCGCTGTCCAACGGCCTCACCCAGGCCGGCACGCCCCCCACGAGCCTGTCGGTGAGCGCCGAGGTCGAGCTCGGCCGTAACGACACCGGGCTCGCCATCGTGGCCGTCCGGCTCACCGTCGACGGCACCGTGCCGGGCGCGACGCAGGAGTCATTCGCGGAGGCCGCGGCCGCCGCCAAGGCCGGCTGCCCCGTGAGCAAGGCGCTCGCCGGCGTCCCCGACATCACGGTGACGGCCACCCTGCTGTAGAAACGGGGAATGCGGGACAATAGTTGAGCATTGAACTACCTGTTCCGCACGTCCCGCCCGACCCCAGGAGGAGCCATGCCGGCGGTCACCGTCGACGACATCACCGTGCTGCCGCGGGTGAGGCGGCCCGATCCCGGGCTGGCCGCGCCGCGTCCGGTCCGCAGCGTGACGACCGCGCCGAGCGGCCTCGAGGGCGAGGGCTTCCCGGTGCGCCGGGCGTTCGCGGGAGTCGACCAGTCGCTGCTCGACCCGTTCATCATGATGGACCAGATGGGCGAGGTGGAGTACGCCGCCGGCGAGCCCAAGGGCACGCCCTGGCACCCCCACCGCGGGTTCGAGACGGTCACCTACATCATCGACGGCGCGTTCATCCACCAGGACTCGCACGGCGGCGGCGGCGTCATCAGCGACGGCGACACGCAGTGGATGACCGCCGGCAGCGGCCTGCTCCACATCGAGACCCCGCCCGAGGCCCTCGTGGTCGCCGGCGGGCTGTTCCACGGCCTCCAGCTGTGGGTCAACCTGCCCCGGGCCGCGAAGTGGAACGACCCGCGCTACCAGGACCTGCGGGCCTCGCAGGTCGCCCTGCTCACCAGCGACGACGGCGGCGCCCTGCTCCGGGTGATCGCGGGCGAGCTCGGCGGCCACGCCGGTCCGGGATCCACGTACACCCCGATGACGATGGTGCACGCCACCGTGAGCCCGGGGGCGTCGATGACGATCCCGTGGCGGCGCGACTTCAACGCGCTCGCCTACGTGCTCTCCGGGCGCGGCACGGTCGGCGAGGAGCGCCGGCCGGTCCGCACCGGGCAGCTGGCCGTGCTCGGCGACGGCGGCAGCCTCACCCTCGCGGCCGACTCCGCGCAGGACGGCAACGCCCCGGCCCTCGAGGTGGTGCTCCTCGGCGGGCAGCCGATCCGCGAGCCGGTGGCCTGGATGGGCCCGTTCGTCATGAACACCCAGCGCGAGCTGATGCAGGCCTTCGAGGACTTCCAGGCGGGCCGCCTGGGCACCGTGCCGGCCGACGGCATCCAGCCGTTCCGCGTCTGACCCGCAGCACCGCACGAACCTCTGCCGCACCCGTCGCCACCCGGCGACGGCGTGCGGCAGAGTCGTCCTCCGTGACCTCCCGGCCCACCTCGCCCACGCCCCACGCCGTCCTGCGCAGCCCCGGCGCGGTGGTGGTGCTCACCCACGACGACGCCGTGCCCCAGGTGCTGCACTGGGGCGCGCCGCTGCCCGAGGGCGCCGCGCTCGACCTGCTCGACCCGGGCGGCACGGCCGTGCCCCAGGGCGGGCTCGACGACGTCCCGCCGCTGTCGCTGCTGCCCGAGCGCTCGCGCGGCTGGTCCGCGGGCGGCGGCCTGGACGCCCACCGGCCGGACGGCACCGGGTTCGCCCCGCGGCTGGTGCGCACGTCGAGCGAGGCCGGCGGCGCGTCGCTGCGCTGGTCCGGCTCGGACCCCGCCGCGGGCGTCGCGGTGGACCTGGAGGTCTCGCTCGACGCCCACGGCGTGCTCGCGGTGACCTGCTCCGTGCGCAACGAGGGC
Source organism: Frankiales bacterium (assembly GCA_016125335.1). Taxonomy (NCBI): domain Bacteria; kingdom Bacillati; phylum Actinomycetota; class Actinomycetes; order Frankiales; species Frankiales bacterium. Next base: position 85,741 of record WGLY01000021.1, on the reverse strand, counting down.
GACGACGTGCTCGTGGTCGCCGGGCTCGCCCCCGTGCTGCCGGTGCCCGCGCGGGCGGTCGAGGTGCTCTCGCTCACCGGCCGCTGGGCGAAGGAGGGGCAGGAGCAGCGCACCACCCTCGGCCGCGGCGCCGTCGTGCTCGAGAGCCGCCGGGGCCGCACGTCGCACGAGTCGGCGCCCACGCTCCTGGTGGGCACGCCGGCGTTCCGCGAGCAGTCCGGCGAGGTGTGGGCGGCGCACCTGGCGTGGAGCGGCGACCACGCCGTGCGGGCCGAGGGGCTGCCCGACGGCCGGCGCACGCTGTCCGTGGCCGAGCTGCTGCTGCCCGGCGAGGTCCGGCTGGCCCCCGGGGCGACCTACGACGCGCCCCCGGTGCTCGCGGCGTACTCCCCCGACGGCCTGGGCGGGATCAGCGACGCGTTCCACGCCCACGTGCGGGCCCGGCCCACGCACCCGCGCACGCCGCGCAAGGTGCTGCTCAACACCTGGGAGGCCGTCTACTTCCAGCACGACCTCGAGCGGCTCCGCGCGCTGGCCGACGTCGCGGCCGAGGTCGGCGTCGAGCGGTTCGTGCTCGACGACGGCTGGTTCCGGGGCCGCGACGACGACACCTCGTCGCTGGGCGACTGGTACGTCGACGAGCGCTCCTTCCCGGACGGCCTCGGCCCCCTCGTCGACCACGTCACCGGGCTGGGCCTGGAGTTCGGGCTCTGGGTGGAGCCGGAGATGGTCAACCCGGACAGCGACCTGTTCCGCGCCCACCCCAACTGGGTGCTCGGCGTGGCCGGGCAGGAGCCCGTGCTCGGACGCCACCAGCTGGTGCTGGACCTCGCCCGCCCGGAGGTGTCGGCGTACCTGCTCGAGCGGCTCGACGCGCTGCTGTCCGAGCACGCGATCGGCTACCTCAAGTGGGACATGAACCGCGACCTCGTCTCCCCGGGCGACGCGCACGGCGCCGCCGGCGTCCACGCGCAGACCCTCGCCCTCTACGCCCTGCTCGACGAGCTGCGCCGGCGGCACCCGGGGGTGGAGATCGAGTCGTGCGCCTCGGGCGGCGGCCGGGTCGACCTGGGCATCGCGGCACGCACGGACCGGTTCTGGACGTCGGACTGCAACGACCCGCTCGAGCGCGCGCGGATCCAGCGCACCTTCACCTACCTGCTGCCGCCCGAGCTCATGGGCGCGCACGTCGGGTCGGCCTGGTCGCACACCACCGCGCGCACGCACGTGCTGCCCTTCCGCGCCGCGACGGCGCTCTTCGGGCACCTCGGGTTCGAGTGGGACCTCGCCTCCGCCTCGGCCGAGGACCGCGCCGGGGTCGCCGCGGTGATCGACGTGCACAAGCGGTTCCGGCCGCTGCTGCACGGCGGCCGGGTCGTGCGCGCCGACCACCCGGACCCTTCGGCCCTCGTGCACGGCGTCGTCGCCCACGACCGCTCGGAGGCGCTGTTCTGCTACGCCCAGCTCGGCTCCACCGACGCCACCACCCCCGTCCCCGTGCGGCTGCCCGGCCTCGACCCCGCACGCCGCTACCGGGTGGAGCGGGTGCCGCTGCCGGGGGCGATGTGGTCGCCGGGCAAGCGCGTCCCCCCGTGGGTGGAGCAGGGTGCGGACGTCGAGGGCGCGCTGCTCGGCCACGTCGGGCTGCCGATGCCGGTGCACGTGCCGGAGAGCGCCACGCTCGTGCACCTCCTCGCGCACGACGTCCCGGGCTGACGCCGCACCCGTCGCCGGGGTTGGATGGCCGCATGAGCACACCGATCCCCGACGACCGGCCCGTGCGCTGGGGCATCCTCGGCGCGGGCGGCATCGCCACGTCCTTCTGCGAGGACCTCGTCCTGCTGCCCGACCACGAGGTGGTGGCCGTCGGCGCCCGCCACGCGGGCGCGCACGCCGCGTTCGCCGAGCGCTTCGGCGTCGCCCACCAGCACGCGTCGTACGCCGACCTGGTCGCCGACGAGGACGTCGACGTCGTCTACGTCGCCACGCCCCACCCGATGCACCACGACGCCGCGATGCTGGCGATCGAGGCCGGCAAGGCCGTGCTGCTGGAGAAGCCGTTCACGATGGACGCGGCGCAGGCGCGCTCGCTCGTGGACGCCGCCCGCGCGCGCGGCACGTTCCTGATGGAGGCGATGTGGACGCGGTTCCTGCCGCACGTCGCCGCCGTGCGCGACATCGTGGCCTCCGGCCGCATCGGCGAGGTGGTGCTGCTCACGGCCGACCACGGCCAGTGGTTCGAGGACGACCCCGAGTTCCGGCTGTTCGCCCCGGAGCTCGGCGGCGGCGCGCTGCTCGACCTCGGCATCTACCCGGTGTCGTTCGCCTCGATGCTGCTCGGCACGCCCACGACCGTCACCGCGGTGAGCGACCCGGCCTTCACCGGTGTCGACGCCACCACGTCGATGGTGCTGCGGCACGACGGCGGCGCCCACGCCGTGCTCACGACGTCGCTGCGCACCCGCTCGGCGTGCTTCGCCACGATCAACGGCCGCGACGGGCGCATCGACGTGCTCTCGACGTTCTACCGGCCGGCGCCCGTGCGCGTGACCCTGCGCGACGGCCGGCGCGACGGCGTCGTGGAGGAGATCGACATCCCCGTCGAGGGCAACGGCCTGCGGTTCGAGGCCGCCGAGGTGGGCCGGTGCCTGCGCGCCGGGCTGGCCGAGTCGCCGGTCATGCCGCTCGACGAGACGGTCGCGATCCTCGAGACCCTCGACGAGGTGCGCCGCCAGATCGGCCTGACCTACCCCGGGCTGTGACCGCGCCGGCGGCCTGACCTGGGACGACGCCGGCCGCGCGAGCGGCTGCCGCGCTCAAGATCCGGCCGGATCGGGTCGATGTCAGCGGGGACGTCCCCTGACGGAAGGCCACCCGGTGACCGCCGACACCCTCCCGCAGGCGCTGAGCCCTGCGGCCGTGACGGCCCTCGCCTCGCGCCTGGTCGACAACGTGTCCGAGGTCGTGCGCGGCCAGCCGCTGGCCGTGCGGATGCTGGCCGCCGCGTTCCTCTCCGGCGGCCACGTCCTCATCGAGGACACGCCGGGCAACGGCAAGACCACGCTGGCGCACGCGTTCGCCCGCTCCGTGGCCGCCGACTTCCGCCGGGTGCAGGGCGCCCCGGACCTGCTGCCCTCGGACGTCACGGGCTCCTCGGTGTGGAACCAGGTGAGCCAGTCGTTCACGTTCGTGCCCGGCCCGGTCTTCTCCCACGTGCTGCTCGTGGACGAGCTCAACCGCACGCCGCCGCGCACGCAGGCCGCGTTCCTCGAGGCGATGGAGGAGGGCACGGTCACCGTCGACGGCGTCAGCCACCCGTTGCCGACGCCGTTCACCGTGATCGCCACGCAGAACCCGCTCGAGCAGCACGGCGCCTACCCCCTGCCCGAGGGCCAGCTCGACCGGTTCGCGCTGCGGGTCACCCTCGAGCCGCTCTCCGAGGCCGACGAGCTGCGCGTGCTGCGGGACCAGGTCCACCACGCCACGGTCACCGACCTCCCGCCCGTCATCGACGTCGCCACCTGGCGCGCCTGCTGCTCCGCGGTGCGCGCGGTGTACGTCGCGCCCGTGGTGTCGGCGTACGCCCTCGCCCTGGTGCGGGCGACCCGCGAGCACCCGCGGGTGGCCCACGGCGCGAGCTCGCGCGCGGCCATCTCGTTCGTGCGGACCGCGCAGGCCTGGGCCGTCGTCCACGGCCGCGAGTTCCTCGTGCCGGAGGACCTCCAGGCGATCGCCCGCGCGGCGCTGGCGCACCGCGTCATCGGTGCCGGCGGCGATCCCGGCGACGCCCTCGACGACATCCTGGCCCGCGTCCCCGTCCCCCTCGGCGCCTGAGCCATGACGGCGGCCACCCGCTGCCGCAGCCGCCGGTCCCTCACCCGCGCCGGCACGTGGCTGCTCGCGGCGGCCACGGCCCTGGCCCTGCTCGGCTACGCCCGCGGCGACGTGTGGATGTACCTCATCTCGTGCCTGGCCTACGCCGGTCTCGTCGTGTCGTGGGTCGCCTCGCCGGTGCTGCCGCACGTCGACACCGCGCTGCTGCTGCCCGAGCGCGAGGTGGCCGGCGAGCCCACCCGGGCCCGGCTCGTGCTGCGCGCCGGCTCCCGGCGCGTCCCGCAGCACCGCCTCCGGCTGCTCACCGGCGGCGACTCGCTCGTGCTCGACCTGCTCGTCGACCCGCTGGCCCCGGGCGAGTCCCGCACGGTGCCGGTCGACCTGCGGCCCGACCGGCGCGGCACCCACACCGAGCGCGCCGTCATCGGCTGGACCTTCGCGCCGTTCGGCCTCGTGCGCCGGGTGCACGGCGACGTCTACCCGCTCGCCCGCACGGTGGCCGCCGGGATCGACGAGCACGTGCGGGTCGAGCCGGTCCCGGTCGCCGGCGACGGCGACCACGGCCGGCTCACGGTCGGACGCACGGGGCCGGACATCCACGCGCTGCGGTCGTGGACCTCCGGCGACGGCTCACGGGTGCACTGGCGCTCCACCGTGCGGCGCGGGGCGCCCGTGGTGGTCGACCGCGAGTCCTTCGAGCGCACCTCGCTCGTCGTGCTGGCCGGCCCCGCCCATCCCACGCCCGAGGCGGCCGACGCCGTGCTCGCCCGGGCCGCAGGGATCGCGCTGCGCGCGGTGCGCGAGGGCGCCGAGGTGCACCTGGTGTCCTCGCGCGGGGTCGAGAAGCTCACCGCCACCCGGCCCGCTGCCGTGCTCGCCTGGACCGCGGACGCCGAGCCCACCCACCGCTACGACTCGCCCGCCGAGCAGGAGGCGCTGCTCGCCGCGACCGACGGGCGCCTGGTCGTCGTGGGCTCGCCGGGCCTGGCCGGGCCGGGGTGGGACGCCTCGGCCGCGGCCTCCGGCGTCGACGTCGTGGTGGTGGAGGCCCCGCCGAGGCCCGCCGTGGTGCCCGACCCGCCCGTCGTCGTCGGCGTCTCCCGCCGGCTGGCCGTCGCGACGCTGGCCTCGCTGCTGTCCGGGCTGCTCGGCCTCGGGCTCGCCGGCATGCTCGAGCCGGTCCGCGCGCTCGCCTGGGGCGCCGGGCTCACCTGCCTGTGGTTCCTCGTGCTGGTGCTCGGCCTCCCGCGGGAGCGCTACCGCTGGGTGCGCCCGCTGCTCGCCGCCGTCGCCGTCGTGGGCGGCCTCGTGACCGCCGTGCACCAGGTGGACGGCGGCCGTCCGGCGGCGGGCGCGGCCACGATGGTGTGCGCCACGGCGCTGGCGCAGCTGCTGGCCGCGCGGACCCGCCGCGACGCCCTGGTGGCGCTGGGCATCGGCCCGCTCATGATCCTCACCGCGGCGGGGCTCGCCCCCGGCCCGGACGTGGTGGTGCCCACCGTCCTCACCGCGGCCGCGGTGCTCGCCGGGGCCGGCGTCGCGGCGCGAGAGGCGCTCCAGCCGGACCCGCCGGTGCCCGGTGCGCCCCCGCGGCCGGTCCCGGACTCGCTGGTGGGCCCCTCCGCCGCGGCGGTGCTGCTCGGCCTCGTCGCCTACCTCGTCCTGCCGCTGGGCGCCGCGCCCGCGCTCGGCGCGCCCCTGCTCGGCCCCGGGCTCGGTCCGTCGCTGGGCGCGCAGACCGCCGCCGAGCAGGCGGCCCAGGTGACCCCGACCTACTTCACCGGGGCCCTGAGCCTGGGGGCGCGCGGCCACCTGCCCGACACCCCGGCGTTCGAGGTCCCGCCGGGCACCGAGGGCCTGTGGCGCGCGCTCACGCTCGACGTCGTCGCGGACGGCACGTGGTACGCCCGGCCGGTGCAGGCGTCGTTCGGCGCCGCCCCCGGGCAGGCCATCGCCCTGCCGCCGGACCCCAGCGACGCCGGCCTCGGAGCGGGCGGCGCACGCAGCTACGACGTGCAGCCGGTCGGCGACGTCGGCGTGATCGCGCCGGGGCCGCCGCTGTCCGTGCGCGGGGCGACGTCGCTGGTGCAGCTGTCGACGAACGGCTTCTCCCTCGACGCCGCGGTGGCGCCCTACACGGTCACCGCTGTGCCGCGCACGGACGTCGACAGCCTGAGCGCGGCGGGGACCGGGCCGGACCTCGCGGACCCGGCCTGGACCCAGCTGGACCCCACGACCACGCGGCGCACGGTGCAGCTCGCGCAGTCCGTGACGGCCGGACTCGACGACCGCGTGCAGCAGGTGCAGGCGGTCGAGCGGTGGCTGCGCACCCACGTGCGCTACCAGCTCGACGCGCCGCTTCCGCCCGAGGGCCAGGACGCCGTGGACTTCCTGCTGTTCGGCTCGCGCGCCGGGTTCTGCGAGCACTTCGCCGCCGCGGAGGCGATCCTGCTGCGGTCGCTGGGGATCCCGGCCCGGCTGGCCACGGGCTACGCCGCCTCGGCCGGGCACCAGGACTCCCCCGACCGGCTCACCCTGCTCGCCTCCGACGCCCACGCCTGGGTCGAGGTGTGGGTGCCCGGCGACGGCTGGGTGACCTCGGACCCGACCGCCGGGTCGGCCCTGGCCGACCCCACCGAGTCGCTGGGCCCGGTGGGCCGGCTCGTCGCGCTGTGGCGGTCGCTGTGGTCGAGCGACACCGGCCGCCGCAACCTCGCGCTCGTGCTCGGCCTCGTCGCCGCGGTGGTCGCGCTGCTGGCGCTGCCGATGCGCCGGCGCCGCCAGGTCGCCCGGGCCCGCCGTGCGGCTCCGCCCCGCTCGCCGACCGTCGACCCGCTGCCCGCGTTCGGCCGCTACCGCGCCGCGCTCGAGGCCGCCGGCCGCACGCTCGGCCCGGGCGACGGGATCGCCGGGGTGCGTCGTCACAGCAGCGACCCGGACGTCCTCCGCGCGCTCGAGGTGGTCGAGCTCACGCTCTACGCCGAGCAGCTCCCGCCCAGCCACGTGCGGCACGCGGCGTCCGACGCGCTCGACGCCGCGGCAGCGGCGCTGGCGCCCGTGGGCGCGGCGGGGGTCAGTGCGCGAACGTCGGGGTGATCGTCGCCCGGCCCAGCGTGTGGAACGCGAGGTGGAAGCTGACGACGGTCGGGGAGACCGACGCGTCGACGCCGAGGCTGGGCACGTCGACGGCGTGCACCACGAAGAAGTAGCGGTGCGGCATGTCGCCCTGCGGCGGCGCCGCGCCGCCGTAGGCCGCCGCGCCGAAGTCGGTGCGCACGTGGAAGCCGCCGGGCAGGTCGGCGTCCGACGCGCCGGCGCCCCGCGCGAGCGAGCGGGTGTCGCCGGGGAGGTCGACCGCGCACCAGTGCCAGAACCCGGACGGCGTGGGCGCGTCCGGGTCGAAGCACGTGACCACGAAGCTCTGCGTGCCGTCGGGCACGTCGCTCCACGACAGCTGGGGCGAGCGGTTCGCGCCGCCGGCGGAGTCGTGGACGTGCTCCATCGGCAGGGGCTCGCCGGTGGCGACGTCCTCGCTCGTCACGGTGAAGGACGGCACGGGGGGCAGGTAGTCGTAGGGATCGACGGCGACGCGGCGTTCCAGGCTCATGGCGGCCTCCGGAGGCGGGTGGGAGCCCCTCCACCCAACCGCATCGGCGCGTGCGGCGCACCCCGTCCGACCGGTCCGGACCGCGCACCCCGAGTGGCGGTTTTCGGACCACGCCCCGACGCCAGGTGAGGCCGGCCTCTGTGCACGCACCTGGGGACAACATGGGGACGACGGCGCCTCGCCGGAGGACAAGCTGTGCACATCCTGTGCATCGCGGGGGGTCCCACGCCCCCGCGGAAAAACTTCCGCGAAACCCCTTGTGCCGTGGGCGAATGCGGGACTAGAACTACGCCCACGCCGAGCGAGACGGGCGGACCGACGGAGGCGACTCCGACGGAGGACGGAGACCGGGCGACCGGTCGCCGGCCACCGGGTCCGAGACCGGGCGCGAGGCCACGCCGAGAACGATCGGCGGACCGCCCCGCAGCTCCTCGGAGCAGCGGGGGCAGGGGCCCTCCTCCCCGGAGGTGGTCCCACGGACGACGTCCCGGGCGACCGGGCGGCGGACGGGGTCCGGCGGACGAGCACGGCGGCCGCCGATGCGTACGGCGGTCCGGCAGGTCCCTCCGGGGACCGGCCGCGACGGAGCGAGCGGGAGACCGCGAGCGAGTCGCCGCGACCGACGAGCGCACGGCATGCACGGACATCGGCTCGCGCGGCCCGGGGCAACCCGGCCGCACAGCCGGTGGACGTGCCGCGGGGCCCCTCGATCTCATACATCGAGGGGCCCCGCACCTGTCTGCGGCCGCGGCACGACCAGGTCCCAGGATGCCCCATGCGCCGCCGTGCCACGGCGCGACACGACGAGACGTCGCTCACTGCTCGCCGATCCGCCCCCCGCCGCTCGCCCGCGCGTCACCGCCGGTTCGCCGGCCGCCGCGGCCTGCGGCCCTAGGCTGCGCCGGTGACCGAGATGCCCGGGCGGGGCGGCGCGTGGGACTTCACCGGCCGGCTGCGCCCGGAGTACGCCCCGCGCCGCGACGGCGACGCCGACCCGGGCGAGGTCGTGTGGACCTGGGTGCCCTACGAGGAGGACCCGCGCACCGGCAAGGACCGGCCGCTGCTGGTGATCGGACACGACGCCGACGACGCCGCCACCCTCGTGGGCCTCATGCTCTCCAGCCGCGACCACGACGGCGACCGCGCCTGGTTCCCGCTCGGGGCCGGGGCGTGGGACGCCGGCCACCGGCCCAGCTGGGCCCGGCTGGACCGGCCGCTCGCGGTGCGGGCCGACGCCGTGCGCCGCGAGGGCGCGGCCGTGCCGGCCGAGGTGTTCCTGGCCGTCGTGGAGCGCGCCGCGCGCACGCCGCGCCGCCCCGTGCCCGCCGGTGCGGGCCGGCCGCCGCGGCGCCCGGGTCTGCTGGCCCGGCTGCGCCGCCTCATCCGCCGCCGACGCCCGGCTCGCCCCGGGCGGGCCCCGGCCCGTTCACCTCGGCCAGGCGCGCGAGCAGGAACCGGCGCTCCGCGCCGTCGTCCACGAGCCCGAGCGCCTCGCGGTAGGCCGCCGCGGCCTCCTCGGCCCGGCCGAGCCGGCGCAGCAGGTCCGCGCGGGCGGCCGGCAGGTAGTGCCAGGTCCGCAGCTCCTCGCGCCCGCGCAGGGGCTCGAGCAGGGCCAGGCCCGCCTCGGGCCCGCGGGCGAAGGCCACGGCCACCGCCCGGTTGACCTCCACCACGGGGCTGGGCCACGCCCCGAGCAGCCGGTCGTAGAGCAGCACGATGCCGGGCCAGTCGGTGCCGGCCCACGTACGCGCCTCGTCGTGCGCCCCGGCGATCGCGGCCTGGAGCAGGAAGCGTCCCGGCTCCGCGCCGGTGCGCAGGCAGGTGCCGAAGGCACGCGCGAGCACGGCGTCACCGCGCTCGATCGCGGCCCGGTCCCACCGCCCCCGGTCCTGGTCCTCGAGCAGCACCAGCGCGCCGGAGGCGTCCACGCGGGCGGCCCGCCGGGCGTCGGTGAGCTCGAGCAGCGCCAGCAGGCCGAGGGCCTCGGGCTCGTGCGGCAGCAGCACCGCGAGCACCCGCGCGAGGTCCAGGCCGCGACCGACGAGGTCCGGGCGCACCAGCGCCGGGCCGGGCGTGGCGTACCCGGCGGTGAAGACGACGTGGATCACGGTGAGCACGGCGTCGAGCCGCTCGGGCAGCTCGTCGGCCCCGGGCACGCGGTAGGGGATGGCGGCGGTCGCGATCTTCTTCTTCGCCCGCGTGATCCGGGCGGCCAGGGTGGGCTCGGGCACGAGGAACGCGCGGGCGATCTCGGCCGTGGTCAGGCCGCAGACCAGGCGCAGCGTCAGGGCGGCGCGCGCCTCGGGCGCCAGCGCCGGGTGGCAGCAGGTGAACACCAGCCGCAGCCGGTCGTCGAGGTCCACGTCGTCCTCCTGCGCCGCCGGGTCGTCGGCGGCCTCCTGCCGGGCCAGGTCCGGGTAGCGCGCCCGCAGCGCGGCCTCGCGGCGCACCCGGTCCAGCGCCCTCCTGCGGGCCGTGGTGGTGAGCCACGCGCCGGGCCGGGCGGGCAGGCCGCGCTCGCCCCAGGTGCGCAGCGCGGCCTCGAACGCCTCCTGGGTGCACTCCTCGGCCGTGGCGAGGTCGCCGTCGAGCAGGCGCGCGACGGTGGCGAGGACGAGCCCCCACTCCGTGCGGTGCGCCCGCTCGACGGCGGCGACGACGGCGTCCGGCGGGACGGTCACGCTCCGGCGGTCCCGCGCTCAGCCGGTGGGGACGACGGGACGCACCTCGACGGTGTGCGCCGGCAGCGTCGAGGCCAGCGAGAGCGCCTGGTCGAGGTCGGCGCACTCGACGAGGTAGAAGCCGCCGAGCGCCTCCTTGGTCTCCGCGAAGGGCCCGTCGGTCACCACGGGCGCCCCGCTGCCGCGCCGGACGGTCGTGGCCATGCTCGACGCGGCGAGCGCGTCGCCGCCCAGGATCGTGGCGCCCGCCGCCTCCACCGCGTGCCCCCACTCGTTGTGGGCCTTGAGCATCTCGTCCCACTGCTCGGGGGTGGCGTCGGCCATCGCGGCCTCGTCGCCGTAGATGAGGAACATGTACTTGGTGCTCATGCCGGGCCTCCTGCCCTTCGTCGTGGTCCCCCGCACCCCCACGACGCACAGGGTGACGCGGAATCGACAGCCCTGGCGGGGAATCCCGCGGACACCCCGCCCGGTGCTGCGACCGGCGGGACGGACCGCCCCGCGTTGGCTAGCCTCGCGGCGTGACGGAACCGGGTGGGCAGGACGACGCGCAGCGGGCCCTCGCCGCCCGCCTGGCCCGCATCGCGCTGCACGAGGAGCGGGTGCGGGCCAACCCCTTCACCGCGGTGATGCGCCGCCTCGGTCGCACGGCCGGCTTCGCCCGGGTCTACCGCCGGGTCGGCCCGGTGATCGACCCGCGAATCCGCAGCTGGCGCGACGGCCGGGTGATGGCCGCGGTGTACGGCATCCCCATCCTCGTGCTGCACACCACGGGCGCCCGCAGCGGCGCCCCGCGCAGCTCGCCGCTGGTCTACGTGCGCGACGGTGACGACGTCATGCTGCTCGGCACCAACTTCGGCCAGCCCAAGCACCCCGGCTGGACGGCGAACCTGCTGGCCCACCCGCAGGCCGTCGTCGACATCGGCCCCGAGCACCTGCACGTGCGGGCTGAGCTGGTCGACGACGCGACCTTCGAGCGGCTGTTCCCGGCGTTCGTCGCGGAGTACCCGGGCTACGCCGACTACCTCGGCCGCCGCGACGGGCTGGCGCCGCGGATGTTCCGGCTGCGCCCGGTGGCCTCGCCGGGCGACTGAGGCGCCTGGCCCGACGCCGCCCCGGCTGCCCGTAGCCTGGGCCGGTGCGCGCTCCGGTCCTGCGGGGGGCGGCCGTCGCCGCGGCCGTCGCCGTCGTGCTGACCGGATGCTCCGGTGGGTCGGGCGGCCCGACCGCCGCCGGCTCGGGCAGCACCCCGGTCCCGGTCACCTCGCCGGCCACGACCTCGGTCGCCGCGCACTCCTCCGCCTCCGGCGTGATCGCGCCCTCCGTGCCCCCGGGCGCCACGCCGACGAGCCGCCCCGGTGCCGTGCCGCGCGCGGACGCCGTCGTCCGGCCCGTGGGCGCCGCCCAGTGGGCCCGCATCGTCGCCGCCGGCATGGCCCGCCCCGGGTGCCCGGTCACCCGCGCGCAGCTGCGCCGCGTGGAGGTGGGCTTCTGGGGCTTCGACGGCCGGCCGCACCGCGGCGTGCTCGTCGTCAACGCCGACGTCGCGAGCAGCGTCGCCGCGGTGTTCACCGAGCTGTTCGACGCGCGCTTCCCCATCCGACGGATGCGGCCGGTGGAGTACTACCACGGCGACGACAACGCCTCGATGCGCGACGACAACACCTCGGCCTACAACTGCCGCTCGGCCGGCCAGGCCAACGCGCCGTCGACGGCGTCCCCGCACGCCAACGGGCGGGCGGTGGACGTCAACCCGCTCGAGAACCCCTGGCGCGACCCGCGCTGCGGCTGCTGGATGCCCAGCGCCGCGCACGCCGCGCGCCGGCCCGGGCCCGGCATGATCCTGCGGGGCGGCGTCGTGTGGCGGGCCTTCACGCGCGAGGGCTGGATCTGGCAGGACATCTCGAGCACGGTCGACTACCAGCACTTCGACACCGGCTACCCGAGCCGGCCGTTCCACCGTCGCACCGCCGGCTGAGCCGGACAGGCACGAGGCCCGCGCACCGGAACGGTGCGCGGGCCTCGTGGCGAGCGGTCGGCGTCAGCCCTTGACCGAGCCTGCGAGCAGGCCGCGGACGAAGAACCGCTGGAGGGCGAAGAACACGATCAGCGGGACGATGATCGCGATGAACGCACCTGCCGTCACCAGGTGCAGCTCGGAGCCGTACCGGCCCTTGATGTTGGCCAGGTAGACCGTGATCGGTGCCGTGTCGACCGTGCCTCCCGCGAAGGTGAGGGCGACCAGCAGGTCGTTCCACACCCAGAGGAACTGGAAGATCGCGAACGACGCGATGGCGGGCAGCGACAGCGGCAGCACGAGCCGGCGGAAGATGAGGAAGTGGCTCGCGCCGTCGACACGGGCCGCCTCGAACAGGTCCTTCGGCAGCTGGGCGATGAAGTTGTGCAGGAGGAACACCGCCAGCGGCAGCGCGAACATCGTGTGCGCGAGCCACAGCGGCACGAAGGACACACCGCCCTGCGGCCACAGGTCGTGGCCGATGAGCGGGATGCTCTGCACCATCTGCTTGACCGGCGGGATGAACCCCCAGCCCTTGTTGAACAGGGTCAGCAGCGGCAGCAGCGCCATCTGCAGCGGGACGATCTGCAGCGCGAAGATCAGCAGGAAGACCGCGTTGCTGCCCCGGAACTTCACCCACGCGAGGCCGTAGGCGGCCATGAGCGCGACCGCGAGCGGCACGATCGCCGCCGGGATCGAGATCACGAACGAGTTGATGAAGTAGGGCCAGATGCCCTGCGGGATGGTGTTGCCGCCGCTGATCACCTGCGAGTAGTTGTCGGCGGTGAAGTGGAACGGCGGGATGAAGGCCGTCCACCAGCCGGAGTCGCTCGCGTACTCCGACGGGCGGAGCGAGGTGACGAGCAGGCCGAAGGTCGGGATCGTCCACAGGATCGTGACGACGATGACGAAGGCCGTGGCCCAGGGGCTGGACAGGTTGCGGCGCATGGCCGAGGACATGCCCTCGCGGTTGTCCGGGCCGGCGGCCTTCGCGACTGCTTCCTCGAACTCGCCGGCGACGCCGGCAGTCTCGACGCTCATCGGATCTGCTGCTCCCTTCGAAGCTGCACGACGTTGTAGACGATGAGCGGGGTCACCGCCAGGAACAGCACCACGGCGAGGGCGCTGCCTCGGCCCTTGTCGAACTGCACGAACGACTGGGCGTACATCTCGTTCGCGAGGACCTGCGTGCCGAAGTTGCCGTTGGTCATCGTGTAGACGATGTCGAAGACTTTGAGCACCCCGATCGCGATCGTGGTGAGCACCACGACGAGCGTGCCGCGGATCATCGGGACGGTGACGCGGGTGAGCAGCTTCCAGCCGGTGGCGCCGTCGAGCATGGCGGCCTCGGTCACGTCCGTCGGGATCGCCTTGATCGCGGCCGAGAGCACCACCAGGGCGAACCCGGTCTGGATCCAGATCATGATCACCATGAGCAGGAAGTTGTTCCAGGGCTGCCACAGCAGCCAGTTGGGCGGATCGGACCAGCCGAGCTTGATCACGATGGCGCTGAGCAGGCCCACCTGCTGGTCGGTCACGGCCGGGTCGCGGTACTCGTAGACCAGGCCCCAGATGATCGAGGCGCCGACGAAGGAGATCGCCATCGGCATGAAGATGAGCGACTTCGGCAGCGACTCGCGGCGCATGCGGTCCATGAGCAGGGCGAGCATGAAGCCGAGCACCGTCGAGAAGATCGGCGTGATGATGATCCACAGCGCGGTGTTGCGCAGGAACACCCAGTTGTCCGGGGTCGTGAACGTCCACACGTAGTTGGTCAGGCCCACGAACTTCTTGCCGTTGGAGTCCTGGAAGCTGCCGATCGTGGTGAGGACCGCCGGCACCACGAGGCCGACGGTCACCAGGATCAGGGCCGGGCCCAGGAAGACCAGGCGGGCCATCCACGTCTGCAGGCGCCCCCGAGCGGCGCTGCCGAGGTAGAACAGGATGAGCAGGACGCCGAAGAAGAAGCAGATCCAGCCGGCGGCGAGCGACGCCTTGCCGAGCTCTTTCACGACGATCTCTGCGCTGAGGTAGAACAGCAGCAGCCCGCAGAACGCGAGCACGATACCGACGACGAGCTCGCCGGCCTTGATGCTTCTCACGCTGACAACCACCCTCTCGACACGTTCCGCAGGCAAAGCCGGTCGAGTCCCCACCCGGGTCGACGGGTTCCGGGTAGAGCGAGCCGGGGTCCGGGAGTGTTTCTACTACTCCCGGACCCCGGCCGTGTCACTTCTGACGTGCTCCGTCACTCAACGAGCGTGACGGGATCGATCCAGTGTCAGCTCGACGGCCAGGCGGCGTCGATGTTCTGCAGGGTCGTCTGCGTCGACTGGTCGGTGGCGAACCACGCGGTCAGCTGCTTCCACTCAGCACCGGCGCCGACGGCGGCGGGCATGAGGTCGGACGCGTCGAACCGGAAGGTGGCGTCGGTCTTGGTGAGGTACTGAGCCGACAGCTTCGAGATCGGGTCCTGGTACAGCGACAGGTCGACGCCGCTGTTGGCGGAGACCCAGCCACCGAGCTTGACCTTCTCGGAGGCGAACTCCGGCGACGAGAGGAACGTCTGGAAGGCCTGGACCTCAGGACGGTTGGCGAACGCGGTCACGAACTCGCCACCGCCGACGATCGGCGTGGGGATCGAGTCGCTGATCTGCGGCAGGTAGAAGGCGAAGATGTCGCCGTTCTCCGAGATGTCCACGTTCTTCTTGAACGACGGCCACTGGGCCGCGTAGAAGGACGCCTGCTGCAGCATGCCGCACTTGTTGGTGAGGATCGGCTTGCCGGCGTCCTGGAACGCCGTCGTCGCGATCGTCTTGACGTCGCCGAAGCCCGCGTTGACGTACTTCGGGTTCTTCATCCAGCCCGCGACGGTGTCCATCGCCTGGGTGATCTCGGGCGAGTCGAACTTGACCTCGTGCGAGACCCACTTGTCGTAGACGTCGCCGCCCTGCTGGCGGAGCACGACCTGCTCGAGCCAGTCGGTGGCCGGCCAGCCGGTGGCGCCGCCGGACTCGATGCCGCCGCACCACGGCTTGACGCCGTCAGCAGCCATCTTGTCCGAGAGCTTGAACAGGTCGTCCCACGTGGTGGGGACGGTGTAGCCCTTGGAGGCGAAGAACTTCGGCGAGTACCACACGAGCGACTTCATGTTGGAGCCGAGCGGGGCGCCGTAGAAGGTGCCGTCGACCGTGGCGTAGTTCTTCCACGCCGGGTTCCAGTACTTGTCGACGTTCTGCGCCACGGCGTCGGGCGCCGCGACGGGGCCGCCCTGCTGCACCAGCTTGGCGAGCAGACCGGGCTGCGGGATGAACGCGATGTCAGGAGCGTTGCCGCCCTGGATGCGGACCGGGAGCTGCGCCTCGAACTGGTCGCTGCCCTCGTACTTCACCGTGATGCCCGTGCACTTCTCGAACTGGGCCCAGGCCTGCTCGAACTTCTGCTGCTCGGGCGGCAGGATCGAGGTGAACACGGTGACCGAGGTGCCCGGGTACGAGCCGTACGAGGAGTACGAGGCGCACGCGGGATCGGTGTTGGTGGAGCTCGCCGCCGGCGAGCTGCTACCGGTGTCGGTGCTGCTGCCGCACGCGGCGAGCAGCAGCGCTGCCGCGACGCCGCCGATGACGGCGGCCGTGCGGCGACGGACGGGAACGGACATTCTGTCTCCCTCGAGCCGGTTGATCATCCGGGTGGCTGAAGCCCCGGAAGCTGTAAGCGTTTCGCATCCTTGCCCGTGACACCCCTGTAAGCAAGAGGTTTCACACAAGTTTCGGGCCTGCAAGCGATTACAAATTGGTCTCGGAGCGTGACCCGATGGAGCGCTCCCACGCCCGAGAGTAGCGCGCGGCGACCCCGATGTCCCGGGGTCGGCCGAGGACGCGGGAAGCATCCCCTCACGACCGTGGCACGAGGCCGTGCGGGGCGCCACCGCAGCAGCGGGCCAGGGCCCGACCGCGACCTGGTTGTGACCTGGCCGTGTCCGAGCCGCGCCGTCGGAGTCAGTCCCGCGGCAGCGGGCGCAGCTCGTCCGCGGTCGCGACACCGCTCCAGCGGGCGAGGTCGCCGGCGAGGTCGAGCCGCTCGACCGGGGCGCTGTCGGCGTACCGGCCCCACTCGGCGCGGGGGAGCATCCACATGACCTCGAACTCGTTGCCGTCCGGGTCGGTGCCGTAGAGGCTCTTGGTCGCACCGTGGCTGGACTGGCCGACCAGCGCGCCGAGCTCCGCGAGGGTCGCCTGCGCAGCCGCCAGCTCGTCGAGCGTGTCCACCTGCCACGCGAGGTGGTAGAGGCCCACGCCGCGCCCGCGCGGCGGCGCGTCCGGGCCGAGGCCGAAGAGCCCGAGGTCGTGGTGGTTGCCGGAGCGCGGCAGCCGCAGGAAGGCGGCGGCGGCGCGCGGCTCGCGCGCGACCACCTCCATGCCGAACGCCGCGACGTAGAACGCGAGCGCCCGCTCGAGGTCGGACACGAACAGCACGGCGTGGTTGAGCCGCACGGCGGGGATGGCCATGCGCCGATCCTGGGACGCCGGGGCGGCCACCACAAGGCCCGCCCCGGGCCGCGGCACGACAGGATCAGGGCCATGACCGCCATCCCGGCCGACCGACAGGACTCCTCGCCCTACGCCGACGCCGTCCGCGCGTTCGCCGACCAGGGCCGCGCGCGCTTCACGACGCCGGGCCACCAGGGCGACCACGACGCGCAGCCGATGCTCGCGCGGTGGCTCGCCGACGACCCGCTCGCGCTCGACGTGCAGCCCTCGGTCGACGGCATCGACCACGGCCCGGACAACCCGATGCAGCGCAGCCTCGCCCTCGCCGCCGAGGCCTGGGGCGCGTCCCGCACGTGGTTCCTCGCCAACGGATCCAGCCAGGGGAACCAGACCGCCTGCCTGGCCGTGGCCGGCCTCGCCGGAGGCGGGGGCGGCACCGTCGTCGCGCAGCGCAGCGTCCACTCGTCGGTCGTCGACGGGCTCATGCTCTCCGGGCTCGTGGCCGAGTTCGTCGCGCCGGACGTCGACCACGTCCTCGGCATCGCGCACGGCGTCAGCGCCGGCACGGTCGAGGCCGCCCTGCGCGCGCACCCCGGGGCCGTGGCGGTCTACGTCGTGTCGCCGTCGTACTTCGGCTCGTGCTCCGACGTCGCCCGCCTCGCCGAGGTGGCGCACGCGCACGACGCGGCGCTCGTCGTCGACGAGGCCTGGGGGGCGCACCTCGGCTTCCACCCGGAGCTCCCGTCCAACGCCGTGCGGCTCGGCGCCGACCTCGCCATCGCGTCGATGCACAAGCTCGGCGGGTCGCTGAGCCAGACCGCGCTGCTCCACCTCGGCCACGGCCCGTGGGCGCAGCGCCTCGAGCCCCTCGTGGAGCGCGCCTTCCGCGCGCTCCAGTCGACGTCGGAGTGCTCGCTGCTGCTCGGCTCGCTCGACCTCGCCCGCCGCCGGCTCGCGTCGTCGGGCGAGGCGGCCGTGGGCCGCAGCCTCGATGCCGTGGCGCGGTTGCGCGCGCGCATCGCCGCCGACGGCCGGTTCCGCGACGCGGGACCCGCGATGCTCGCATTCCCGGATGTCGTGGCGCTCGACCCCCTGCACGTGGTGATCGACACCCGCAGCGGCGGCATCAGCGGCCACGAGGCCCGCGCCCTGCTGTTCCGCGAGCTCGGGCACCACGTGGAGATGTCGACCGACGACGTCATCGTGGCGATCGTGGGCGCCGGGGCGGCCCACGACGTCGACGCGTTCGCCGACGCCCTCCTGGCCCTGCCGCGCGACGGGGGCGCGACGCGCGAGCACATCGAGCTCCCGGACCCCGGGCCCCGGCGGATGTCCGTGCGCGACGCCTGGTTCGCGCCCTCGGAGGTGGTCGCGGCCTCTGCCGCGGTGGGCCGGGTGTCGGCCGACAGCGTGGCCGCCTACCCGCCGGGGATCCCCAACCTCATGCCGGGCGAGGAGGTCACCGCCGCGACGCTGCACTTCCTCCAGCGCACCGCGGCCACCCCGCACGGCTGGGTGCGCGGGGCGGTCGACGACGCAGTGGGCCGCGTGCGCGTCGTCGCCGGCTGAGCACCCGGCCGCTGGCGCGAGCCCCGGGCGGAACGCGGTGTCAGGCGCGGCGGTAGACCACGACCCAGTCGACGTAGATGTTCACGTGGCTCGGCGTCGCGGAGGACACGCACGCCGACCACGAGGTGCAGCGCAGCGCCGCGCTCTGGATCGCGAGGTGCATCGGCTGGTGCGGCACGGTCGCACCGCGCATGGTCGCCCACACCTTGCCGTCGATCGTGTACTTGAGGCTGGTCGGCGTCCACTCCACCCCGACGGTGTGCCACTTGCTGAAGTCGCGCCGCAGGATCCGCTGCACCTGCTGGTTCGTCGACCCGAAGTGGGCGGTGCCGCTCGTGGTGGAGCGGTCGTGGCCGCCGTCCTCGGCGAAGTCGACCTCCGGCGGCCAGCCCGAGGACGGCCACAGCAGCGCGACGTAGCCGACGCCGACGCCCTTGTCGGCGCGCATGCGCACGAGGTACTTGCCGTAGCGCAGGGTGCTCGCGCGCGTGGCCGAGGCGCCGCCGGTGACGAAGACCCCGTTCTCCCGGTAGCCGGCGAGGATGAGCATCCCGTTGTGGCTCTGCACGTGCGAGGGCGACCACCGGCCGTTCGAGTAGCTGCCCGGGCTGCCGGCGTACTTGTCCCAGGCGCGGGTCACGGTGCGCCGCACGAAGTCGTCGCCCCACACCTTCACCCAGCCGCGCGGGTTGGTGCTCGGGGGCGCCACGCCGCTGGGGTGCGCGGTGTAGCCGCGGCTTACCGCGGCGACCACGGCGTGCGGCGCGGCGAGCGCGCGCGGCGCCGAGGCCGGGGCCGACGCCGAGGCGTCCGGGGCGAGGACCAGGGCGCTCACGGCCAGCAGCGCGAGCGCGACGGGGGCGACCCGGCGTCGGGATCTCGTGGTGGAGGCGCTCATGCCCGGTTCATCGACACGGGTCCGCGGGGCCTGAACACCCCGGCCGCCTTGCGGACGGTCCGGTCGTGCGGCGCGCGGGGCCTGTGAGGGGCCGCACGCGGCCCCGTCCGGTGGACGACGCGGTCCGCCGGGCGGGGGAGCGGGTGCGGGACGTCGCTCACGGGGTGTAGGCCCAGGCCGCCACCCAGTCGATCCGGATGTGGCCGGCCGCAGTGTTCGAGGGTGCCCCGCCGGAGAGCTGCGTCTCGGACTGGATCACCCAGTGCATGGGGGTGGAGGGCACGAGCCGGGTGCTGGTGCCGATGAGAACGTCGTCGAGGTAGAAGCGGATCCGGCCGGGGGTCCACTCGACGGTGGCCGTGTGCCAGGGCACGTAGGTGGCGCTGGTGGAGAAGGCGTCCTGGCCGCCGCTGGAGGTGGCCCAGTGGGCGAAGGCCGAGATCGTGCGGTCGAGGTTGCCCTCGGGGAAGTCGATCTCGCCGTGCGCCGGCCACAGGTCGTCGTCGGGCCACAGCAGCCACGCCGTCTTGTAGCCCGGGACCTGGTCGGACTGGAACCGGATCGAGTAGCGGCCGTAGGTCATCGTCGGCAGCTTGGGGGTGGGCGCCGACACGTAGTGGACGCCGTTCTCGGTGTGCAGGTAGATGTCGAGGTCGCCGTTCGACACCGAGAGCGTGCGCGCCGGGTCGTAGCGGCCGTTGCCGGAGGTGTCCGGCCACGGCGACGGGTAGGCGCCCCAGCGCGTTCCGTAGACCGAGAGGAACGAGCCGAGCGCGGCGTCGCGGGTGAAGTCGTCGGCGAACACCTGGGTCCAGCCCGGCAGGTTGCCGACGGGCAGCGCCGACGGGTCCGGGGTCGGGGTGGGCGTCGGCGTGGGCGTGGGCGTCGGGGTCGGCGTCGGCGTGGGCGTGGGGGTCGGCGTGGGCGTGGGCGTCGGCGTCGGCGTGGGCGTGGGGGTCGGCGTGGGCGTCGGCGTCGGCGTCGGCGTCGGGGTCGGCGTCGGCGTGGGCGTGGGGGTCGGCGTCGGGGTCGGGGTCGGCGTCGGGGTCGGCGTGGGGGTCGGCGTGGGCGACGGCTTCGGGTGCCCGTGCGCGCGGCGGCCGGCGAGCACCGCGCGGGCCGCGGTCGAGGCGGACACGCGGGCCCGGGAGGTGGCGGCCTGGTCGGCGGTGGCCACCGAGGCGACCCGGGCGCGCGAGCGCGCCGTGCGCAGCGCCGTGGTGCGCGAGGTGCGCGAGGTCACCGTCACGCGCGAGACCACGGTGGCAGCGCCGTACGAGGTGCGCGTCGCGCGGGCGGTGTCCTCGCCGTCGTGGAGGGTCGCCACCGCGGTGGCCGAGCTGCGGGCGGTCACGCGCGCCACGGCCACGAGGCCCCGGGCCCGGGTCGACCCGGTCCCGCGGCCCGCCACCACGACGGACACCGACAGGGCCCGGGCCGTGCGGTGCACGACGTGCACCGACACGGCCGTCGTGGCGGCAGGCGTCGGTCGCGCCGCCACGGCTCCGGCGTCCGAGGGGAGGAGTCCCGCGGCGAGCAGGACGGCGCCTGCCCCCGCGAGCGCCCGGACCACCGGACGGGCCGCCCACCTCGTGACCAGACGGCTCCGGGGGGAGAGCCGGCCCGGACCGCGCTGGATCGTCGCGGTCCCGTCGGACGCAGGTGTCGGGGTGAGCATGCCGAGGTGATCGGGCGCGCGCGGAGAGGTTCTGGAGAACCAACGCCCGCTCGTCACTCACATGACGTACAGAGACACGGATCACGTTGGGCTGCAACGGATCCCGAAGATCAGGATCTCAAGACCAGGATCCCGCCGCGCCGATGCAGGTGCCGGTGGCGAGCACCACCGGGCCGGGGCGCCGGCCGTTGGTGGAGCGCACCCGCAGAGCCCTCGCCGCCGTCCGAGCGGCTGCCGGCCGGAGGCAGCCTGGCGCGTCAGCTCTTGAACAGCCCGCTGCGCTCGGCCCAGATGGCGGCCTGCGTGCGGTCCTGGACGCCGATGCGCTCGTAGATGCGGGTGAGGTGCGTCTTGACCGTCTTCTCGGCGATGCCGAGCTCGCGCGCGATGTCCTTGTTGATGCGGCCCTCCGCGACGAGCCGCAGCACCTCGAGCTCGCGGGCCGACATCGTGCT
Source organism: Frankiales bacterium (assembly GCA_016125335.1). Lineage (NCBI taxonomy): Bacteria > Bacillati > Actinomycetota > Actinomycetes > Frankiales > Frankiales bacterium. The sequence goes on along the minus strand of WGLY01000021.1, from coordinate 64,512 downwards.
GCCCGTCGCCCCGCGCGACTCGTGCCGCTCGGCGAGCAGGACGGAGGCCACGCGCGGGTCGATCGGCGAGCCCCCGGCCGCGGCTGCGTGGACGGCGGACACGACGTCCTCGCGGCCGCTGTCCTTGAGCAGGTAGCCGCAGGCACCGGCGTCCAGGGCGGCCACGATGCGGCGGCGCTCCCCGAAGCTGGTGAGCACGACCACCCGCGCCGACGGGTCGGCCCGGCAGATCTGCGCAGTGGCCTCGATGCCGTCCATGCCCGGCATGGACAGGTCCATGAGCACGACGTCGGGGGCGAGCTCGGAGTAGCGCTCCACCGCCTCGCGGCCGTCGGCCAGCGCGCCGACCACCGTGATGTCGCCGAAGGCGTCGAGCAGGGCCGACAGGCCCGAGCGCACCACCGGGTGGTCGTCGACGAGCATCACCCGCAACGGGTCGGGCGGCGTGATCGTGGCTCCGGCCGCCGCAGCGGTGCTGGTCGTCGTCGGCTCGCTCACACGCCCACCTCCATCGGGACCGACACGGTGAACACCGCGCCCCCGTGATCACCGGGAGTCAGGTCGAGGTGCCCACCGGCACGTTCGACCAGGTCCGAGAGGAAGCGTAGGCCCAGGTGCCCCGGCGGCGGACGGCGCCACTCGTCGACGGCGACCCCGCGGCCGTCGTCGGCGACGGTGAGCACCGCGTGCTCGCCCTCCCGCCGCAGCGAGACCACCACGTGGGAGGCCTCCGCGTGGGTGACCACGTTGCGGAGGGCCTCCTGGGCCGCGCGGAACACCAGCGACTCGCACGCTGGCGCGCACTCGAGGCCCGGCGCCACGTCCAGCCGGGCCGCCACGCCGCGGGAGCGCACCGAGGCGAGCAGCCCGCCCAGCGCGTTGGGCAGCCCCTCCTCGCGCAGGTTCGGGGGGTAGATCTCGATCAGGAGGGAGCGCAGGGCGCTGACGGCGGACCGCGTGTGCGCGGCCGACTCGGCCACGACGGCCGCGTGGGGCGAGCCCTCGGTGCCGAGCCGGTCGGCGACGGCGTCGAGCGTGTAGGTGATGCCCGAGAGGTCCTGCACCACGCCGTCGTGCAGGTCGCCCGCGATGCGGCTGCGCTCCATCTCCGAGGCGTCGACCGCGGCCTGGAGCAGCTCGGCCTTCTCCTCCTGGTCGCGCTGCGCGCGCTGCGCCAGCCGCCACGCCAGCGGCAGGTTGACCGCCGCGAGCAGCAGCAGGCCGCCGAGCAGGATCGGGGCGAACTCGGTCCAGATGCGGTGGGCCGCCGTGGAGATGCTGTCGTCGTGGTAGTAGACCTCGAAGAGCAGGTCGCCGGCCGCCGTCGCGCGCATGGGCGCGTACACCTGGAGCACCCGGCCCTGGTCCTGCTCGAAGATGTTCTCCGGCTTGGTGGGGTCGCTCGCCGAGGCCTCGACGCTCCCGGTCAGCAGGACGTCGGCCTCGTCCGGCTCGAGCGCGAACTGGCGCCCCCACAGCTCGCGCTTGTCCGAGTAGACGATCGTGCCGTCCGGGGTCCAGATCTTGACCCGGATGACGTCCTTGGCCGACTTCACGAAGTCGCGCACGACGGCGTCGAGGGCGACGTCGGCGGCCGTGCGACGGGTCGCATCACGGCTGGACAGGTCGGCGGGGATCTTGTCCGAGAGGACGTCGGCGTAGAGCAGGGTGCGGTCCTTGGCGGCGTTGACCGCCTCGTTGATCCCGGCCTGCTGGCTCGCATAGCTCGTGGCCGCCATCACGACGACGGTCGCGATGACGGCTGCCGCGATGTAGCCGGCCAGCACGCGCTGGCGCCGCGAACCGAAGACGGACATCCCACCGAGGGTACGAGGCGTCCGGGTCCCGGACGTCACCCGAAAGGCCGCGGCGCGCCGACGCTCGGCCGGGGAGCCGCCTACTCCGGCGCCGCGGGCCCGTCCGCCCCCGGCGCCCCGGCCAGGATGCGCTCCTTGGTGGCACGGGCCTCGTCCTCGGTGAGCAGCCCGCTGGTGCGCAGCGCGTCGAGCCGGGACAGCCGGGCCAGCGCGACGTCGATGTCGTCGGCCGGGTGGTCGCCGGCGTCGGCCGCCGCGTCGTCGGGGCCGGCCGCCTCCGGCTCGTCGGAGCCCCGGGATGGGGCGAGGAAGATGTTGGCCAGGTAGCCGGTGAGCGTGCCGAAGATGCCGACCCCCACGACGATGATGAGCGCGCCGAGCACCCGTCCGGCGTTCGTGACGGGGAAGCGGTCGCCGTAGCCGACGGTCGAGATCGTGACGATGACGTACCAGAGGGCGTCCGACGCCGTGCGGATGTTGCCGTCGGGCACCTCGCCCTCGATCCCGAGCATCCCGAGGCTGCCGAACTCGAGCACCAGGATCGCGATGAGCAGCAGCGTGTAGAGCGCGCTGCCCGCGCGGTCGACGAGCAGCGACCTCGCGACGTTGCGCGCGCCGTACTCCTTGAGCAGGCGGTACACGCGCGCGAGCCGGAACACCCGCAGCACCTTGAGCTGGGCGAGGGGCAGGCTCGCCAGGAGGTCGGCCCAGCCGAAGCCGCGCCAGAAGTAGGCCGCCTTGGACTCCGCCGTGAAGAACCGCACCAGGAAGTCGAAGAACAGCACCACGGACAGCACGAGGTTGACCGCCATGAGGATGTAGTCCAGGGACTCGTTCCGCACGACGTAGATGAGCCCGAGGTTCACGATCGACAGCACCGAGAGCGCCGCCACGAACAGCTCGTAGCCAGGGTTCTTCAGCTCGGCCCGCTCGTGCTCGTCGAGCGTGGTGCCCGCCTCGATGTCCGCGCTCGTCTGTCGCGCCACTGTCCGCACCTCCGCCCCGGCGGTCCGCGCGTCCACCGGCGTCGAGGGAACGCTAGGGCGCCGCACGGCGCCCGCGGGGGAGGGACGCGCGGCGCGGCCGGACGTCGACGGCCGCTCGGGGGACGCGTCCGCCCGGGTGACCCCGGCCCGCAGTCCTCAACACCGGCGCGCGCGGACGCCGATGCCACGGTCGCAGGGTGTGCCGACCGGCGGGAGGCCGCATGAACGCGCGGGAGCTGCGCATCGGGCGGCTGTACGCCTACCCGACCGGGCCCGGGCCGTGGTTCCGGGCTGCGGTGCCCGCCCGAGTGATGTCGCGCGGCCCGCGCCGCCGGGTGCTCGTGCTGCTGCCCGACGGCGTGCCGGCCACGCCGCTGCGCGAGGAGGTCCCCCGCGCCGCCCTGGTGTGGGTGGACGCCGCGACCCTCGTCTCCACGTGGGAGGAATGGCCCCGCCGCGCCGCGGCGGCCCGCGCCGACCTGACCGCCGTCGTCGCCCGGTCGGTCGCCGCGATCGGCGGGCTCGACGCCCCGGTCCTCGAGGGCCCGGGGGAGCGGACGCCGTGGTGGTCGCGGCCGGTCCAGGAGCTGCTGCGCCCGCCGGCGCTGCGCCCGGTGGAGCACCACGCGCCGGCGCGGCGCGCGGACGTCCTGCACGAGGACGCGCGCTGACGCGACCGTCGGCAGCGTCCCGCGGCGTCCGTATGCCGACGCCGTCCCGAGCCTTTTCTTGACTCGTTCCAGATCTTGCGCGAGGCTCGGAGCGTGCCCACGACGTCGGAGGTCGAGCAGCTGCTGCGCGGCGCCGACCTGCGCGTCACCCGCCCGCGGGTGGCCGTCCTGGCCGCGGTGCACGACCACCCGCACGCCGACACCGACACCATCATCGGGGCCGCGCGCGCGGGCGGCGAGGTCTCGACGCAGGCGGTGTACGACGTCCTGCGCGTGCTGACCTCGGCCGGGCTCGTCCGCCGCATCGAGCCGGCCGGCTCGGTGCCCCGCTACGAGTCCCGCGTCTCCGACAACCACCACCACGTCGTGTGCCGCTCGTGCGGCGCGATCGAGGACGTCGACTGCGCGGTGGGCGACACCCCGTGCCTCACGGCGTCCAACGACCGTGGCTACCTGATCGACGAGGCGGAGGTCGTCTACTGGGGCCTGTGCCCCGGCTGCGCCTCCGCGACCACCTGACCCGACCGCCCCGAGAACCGGAAGGAACACCCCGTGTCCGAGATGCCTGACGCCGTCGTCGGCGAGATGAACGAGGAGACCGCGAGCACGGGCCGGTGCCCCGTCGTGCACTCGCCGGGCGGCACCACCAACCGCGACTGGTGGCCCGACGCCGTCGACGTAACCGTGCTGGCGGCCAACTCGCCCAAGAGCGACCCCATGGGCGAGGGCTTCGACTACCGCGAGGCGTTCGCCTCGCTCGACCTCGCCGCCGTCAAGAGCGACATCGAGGCCGTCATGACGACCTCGCAGGACTGGTGGCCGGCCGACTACGGCCACTACGGCCCGCTGTTCATCCGCATGGCCTGGCACAGCGCCGGCACCTACCGCATCTCCGACGGCCGCGGCGGCGCGGGCGCGGGCCAGCAGCGCTTCGCCCCCCTCAACAGCTGGCCGGACAACGCCAACCTCGACAAGGCGCGCCGGGTGCTGTGGCCGGTCAAGAAGAAGTACGGCAAGAGCCTGTCGTGGGCCGACCTCATGGTGCTGGCCGGCAACGTGGCGCTCGAGTCGATGGGCTTCGAGACCTTCGGCTTCGGCGGCGGCCGTGCCGACGTCTGGGAGCCGGAGCAGGTCAACTGGGGCTCGGAGGCCGAGTGGCTCGGCGACGCCCGCTACACCGGCGACCGCCAGCTCGACAACCCGCTCGGCGCGGTCCAGATGGGCCTCATCTACGTCAACCCCGAGGGCCCCAACGGCAACCCGGACCCGATCGCGGCAGCGCGCGACATCCGCGAGACCTTCGCGCGGATGGCGATGAACGATGAGGAGACCGTCGCCCTCATCGCCGGCGGCCACACCTTCGGCAAGACGCACGGCGCGGTGAACCCGCTCCAGTACGTCGGCCGCGAGCCCGAGGGCGCGCCGATCGAGGAGATGGGCCTGGGCTGGAAGAACACCTACGGCACGGGCGTGGGCGGCGACGCCGTCACCAGCGGCCTCGAGGGCGCGTGGACCCCGACGCCGATCAGCTGGGACAACAGCTTCTTCGACACGCTGTTCGGCTACGAGTGGCAGCTGAGCACCAGCCCCGCGGGCGCCCAGCAGTGGATCCCCACCGACCCCGCGGCCGCGACCGCCGTCCCCGACGCGCACGACCCGTCGCAGCGGCACGCACCGGTGATGCTCACCACCGACCTCGCCCTGCGCATGGACCCGGCCTACGAGCCGATCTCGCGCCGCTTCCACGAGAACCCGCAGGAGTTCGCGCTCGCCTTCGCCAAGGCCTGGTTCAAGTTGACCCACCGCGACATGGGCCCCGTCACCCGCTACCTCGGCCCGCTCGTCCCGGCCGAGCCGCAGCTGTGGCAGGACCCGGTCCCCGCGGTCGACCACGAGCTCGTCGAGGACGCCGACGTCGCGGCGCTCAAGGCGGCGGTGCTCGCCTCCGGCCTGTCCGTGCAGCAGCTGGTCGCCACCGCGTGGGCCTCGGCGTCGACCTTCCGCGGCACCGACAAGCGCGGCGGAGCCAACGGCGCGCGCATCCGGCTCGCGCCGCAGAGCGGCTGGGACGTCAACAACCCGGCCCAGCTCGCCGAGGTGCTGCGCACCCTCGAGGGCGTGCAGCGGGAGTTCAACGACGCGCAGGCAGGCGGCAAGCGGATCTCGCTGGCCGACCTCATCGTGCTCGGCGGTGCCGCCGCGGTCGAGAAGGCCGCCCGCGACGCCGGCGTCGAGGTGACCGTCCCGTTCACGCCGGGCCGCACCGACGCGACGCAGGAGGACACCGACGTCGAGTCCTTCGCCGTGCTCGAGCCGACCGCGGACGGCTTCCGCAACTACGTCGGCAAGGGTCACGACCGTCCGGCGGAGCACCTGCTCGTCGACAAGGCGCAGCTGCTCACCCTGACCGCGCCGGAGATGACCGTGCTCGTCGGCGGCCTGCGCGTGCTGGGGGCCAACTACGACGGCTCCGCGCACGGCGTGCTCACCTCGCGCCCCGGCGTCCTCACGAACGACTTCTTCGTGAACCTCCTCGACATGGGCACCACATGGGCGCCCACGACCGAGGCCGGCGAGACGTACCAGGGCACCGACCGCGCCACCGGCGCCAGCACGTGGACGGCGACGCGCGTCGACCTCGTGTTCGGCTCCCACTCCGTGCTGCGGGCGCTGGCCGAGGTGTACGCGAGCGACGACGCGCAGCAGAAGTTCGTGCACGACTTCGTCGCCGCCTGGGACAAGGTCATGATGCTCGACCGCTTCGACGTCCGCTGAGTCACCGCACGACAGCACCGAGGGAGCCCCGTGGCCGCCGGCCGCGGGGCTCCCTCGCGTCGTAGCGCCCGCGACACCGGCGCACGGGCGGTGCGAGGCTGGAGCCGACCTCGGGAGGGAGCCGTCATGGGCACGACGTCGAGGACGACGAGCGCCGGCGCGGGCGGCGCGGGCGCGGTGTACGGGCTCGGGCTCATCGGAGCGCTGGTGTACTACTGGCAGAACGCCGACGGGTTCTGGCTGCACCTCTGGGCCATCGTCGAGGCCATCCTGTGGCCTGCGTTCGTGGTCTACGACCTGCTCGCGCACCTGCACTGAGGCCGCGGACCCCGCGCTGCCGCCGCGCGCTCACCCCGCCGGGGCGTCACCACCTACGCTGCGGCGCCCACGAGCGCGAGGCGAGCGAGAGCGCGTTCCACGCGTTGATCGTCACCACGAGCGTGAGCAGCGCGGCCAGCTCCTCGTCCGTGAAGTGGGCGGCCGCCTCGGCGTGCACGTCGTCGGGCACGTGGGTCTCGGAGAGCCGGGTCACGGCGTCGGTGAGCGCCAGGGCGGCCCGCTCGCGAGCGGTGAAGAACGGCGCCTCGCGCCAGACCGCCACGGCGCGGATCCGCTGCTCCGGCTCGCCGACGGCCGCTGCGTCGCGTGCGTGCGTGTCCACGCAGTAGGCGCAGCCGTTGAGCTGCGAGGCGCGCAGCCGGACGAGCTCGCGCAGACCGGGCTCGATGCCCGCGCGGTCGAGCTCGTGCACGGCTGCCGCATCGAGGCGGGACATGGCCTTGAGGAAGGTCGGCGCCGCCGCCTCCACGTCGAGGCGCACCGGGATCTGGACGAGGGTGTCTGTGGTCACGACGACGACGCTACGCGGGTGGTGGACCAGGACTAGGGTCCAATCCCATGGCATCCGACTGGGCCACTTCGGGGGTCGACCTGCACCTCGAGGTGGACCGGACCCACCTGCGCCGCTCCCTCGAGGACTCCCTGCGGTCCGCCGTCCGCGACGGCCGGCTGGTGCCCGGGGTCGTGCTGCCGCCGAGCCGGGCCCTGGCGCGCGACCTGCAGGTGGCGCGCAACACCGTCGCGGACGCCTACGGCCAGCTCGTCGCCGAGGGGTGGCTCGAGTCGCGGCAGGGGTCGGCCACCCGCGTGGCCGCGGTGCCGCCCGCGGCGCGCGCCGCCCGGGTCGACTCGGCAGCGCAGGCGCGCGGCCCCGCGTACGACCTGCGGCCCGGTCGTCCCGACGTCAGCGGCTTCCCGCGCACCGCGTGGGCGACAGCCGTGCGCGAGGTGCTGGCACAGCTCCCGTCGGAGGCGCTCGGCTACGGCGACGCGCGCGGCCGGGTCGAGCTGCGCACGGCGCTCGCGGAGTACCTCGGCCGGGCCCGCGGGGTGCGCACCGACCCGGCCTGCGTGGTGGTCTGCTCCGGCTACGCCGAGGCGCTCTGGCTGCTGGGCCGGGCCCTGCGGGCCCGCGGCGTCCGCGCGGCCGGCGTCGAGGCGTACGGCCACCAGCGGCACCGGGCCGTGCTCTCGGACGCGGGGCTCCGCCTGGACGCCGTGGAGGTGGACGAGGAGGGTGCGCGGGTCTCGGCCCTCGGCGCCGCGGGCGCCGTGGTGCTCACCCCCGCGCACCAGTTCCCCCTCGGCTGGGCGCTCTCACCGGACCGACGTCTCGAGCTCGTCGGCTGGGCACGGGACTCCGGCGCCGTCGTGATCGAGGACGACTACGACGCGGAGTTCCGCTACGACCGCAGGGCGGTCGGCGCCTTGCAGCCGCTGGCTCCCGACGTGGTCGTGCATGCCGGGACGGCCAGCAAGACGCTCGCGCCGGCGGTGCGCCTCGCGTGGCTCGCGCTGCCGCCGTCCCTGGTGGACGACGTCGTCGCGCAGCGCGAGCTGCTCGCGCGCGAGACCCCGGTGATCGACCAGCTGGCACTCGCGCGCCTGCTCGTGTCGGGCCGCTACGACCGGCACGTCCGTCGTTCGCGGCTGGCCTACGCCCGGCGCCGCGAGTCGTTCGTCGCCGCGCTCGACCGGCACGCCCCGGCCGTCGAGGTGATCGGACTGGCTGCCGGGCTGCACTCCGTGGTGCGGCTCGCACCCGGCGACGAGGAGGAGGCTGCCGTGGCGCGGGCGGCGGCTCGCGACGTCGCGATCGAGGGGCTCGCGTCCTACAGCGCGCCCGGGTTCTCGCAGCCGCCCTCCGTCGTCGTGGGATGGGGCGGCGCACCGCCCCACACGGTGACGACCGCGCTGCGACGGCTGGCTCTCGCGCTGGGCGGCTGAGCCCTCGCGCTCACGTGCGCGCGGCCGCTTCGATCGCTGCTGCGCGGGCGTCACCGGTCGCCACCGGCACCACGGCGACGCCCATCGTCGCGAGCATGCGGGCCATGCCCTCGCCCACGTGGTCGACGGCGACCGTGTCGACGCCGTGCTCGCGCAGGAACCCGGCCACGCGTGCGTGGTGGGAGCCCTCGGTCCCCTCGTCGTGGGCGGTGTCCCACCCGACGTCGTGGACGCTCCAGGCGGCGATCCCGCCGTCCTCCACGCTGGCGACCGCGACGAGCCGCGCGCGGCCCCAGCGACGTCCGAGGCTGCCGTCGGCCTCGACGGGCAGCGCGATCCGGCGTACGACGCTCATGAGTCCTCCGATCCCTGCTGTGCCGGCCCGGTGTGGCGCACCTGCCGACGTGCGCTACTCTGAACCTATACCCCCTGGGGTATGTCGTCCGGAACCGTCCCTGACCTTCGGGAGTCCCCTGTGTGCACGCGAGTCACCTGCCGTTCCTGCGGAAAGCCGTCCTGGAGCGGGTGCGGCCAGCACGTCGACCAGGTGATGCGCGGCGTCCCGAAGTCGCAGCGCTGCGTCTGCCCGCCCAAGCCCTCGCTGGTCGAGCGGCTCTTCGGCGGCCGCAAGACCAAGGTCTGAGCCGGCACCTCGTCAGGGCAGCGCGCTCCAGCGCTGCACGGGGGCGCCGGCCACCGTGGCCCGTCCGGTCTCGCGCAGGTGCTCGAGGTGCGCCCCGGTCTCGGCGACCGCGGCGCGCCGCATGAAGCCGGTCACGCGCGACCAGCCACCGGACCACGAGATCCGCTCGGCGACCTCCCACGCGGTGCTGCCCGGGCTTGCCGAGATCACGTCGTGGATCTCCTGGCAGCGCTCGTGGTGGTGCGTCACGAGCGCGTGCGCGCGGTGGTCGACGCCCAGGAACCGGTACTCGTGGGCGGGCAGCACCTCCGCCGAGCGGTAGGCGGTCATCGCCTCCAGCGAGCGCAGGTACGCCGAGAGCGGCGGCTCGAGGTCGTGCGGCTGGAGCCCCACGTTCGGGCTGATGCGCGGCAGCACGTGGTCGCCGGTGAGCAGCACGTCCTCCACGGTGTCGTGGAAGCACAGGTGCCCCGGGGTGTGCCCCGGCGTCCACACCGCGCGGAACCGGCCCGCGTCGCCTGGCAGGTGCCCGGCGTCCTCGAGCAGCACGTCGGGCTGCGCCATCGCCACGAACTGCGCGAACGTGTCGGGACGCCAGCCGAGCTCGGCGCGCAGGTCCTCGGGCAGCCCGCAGCGGACGAGCCACTCCTGGTCGTGCGCGATCGCCTGCTCGGTCAGCTGGTCGCGCGAGGGCATCGTCGTCACCTCGAGCCGGTGCATGGCCACCCAGGCGCCGGAGGCGTCGCGCACCCGCGCGGTGAGGCCGTGGTGGTCCGGGTGAACGTGCGTGAGCGCGACCCCCACGACGTCGGCGAGCTCCACCCCTACCTCGCCGAGCCCGGCGAGCAGCGAGTCCCAGCCCTCCGCGGTGTCCCACCCCGGGTCGACGACGACCGGGCCGGCCGCGGTCATGAGCACGTAGCAGAGCGTGTAGCGCAACGGGTTGTTGGGGATCGGCACCGGCACCGACCACACGTCCGGCCGCACCCGCTCCACCGGAGGCAGCCGACGGGCCAGCCACGCCTCGCGCTGGGCCGTGCCGGTCACGCGCATCACCCGGCCATTGTGTGCGCCGCCCCTCCCGCGCCGGCCGCCGGGTCCGCGGGCCGCCTTCTCGGTTGACGCGCCGGTCAGGATGGAGCAGCCGCCCCGGACCACGGGAGCGACCGGGGAGGAGCGAGGGACGTGTCGGGATCCGACGCCGCGCAGGGGCCGTCGTGGCCGGAGGGGCTCGCGGCGCACCAGGTGCGCATCGCGCGTCCCACCGACCGGCTCGAGGCGGTGGTCGCGTTCTACGTCGACGGCCTCGGGCTGCGCTGGCTCGGCGGGTTCGAGGGGCACGCCGGCTACGACGGCGTCTTCGTCGGGCTGCCCGGGACGCCCTACCACCTCGAGTTCACACACCACGTCGACGGCAGCCCCGGCGACGTGCCGAGCGCGGAGCACCTCCTCGTGCTCTACCTCGGCACGGCAGAAGCGGTGCGCGCTGCGGCCCGACGCCTCGCAGAGCTGGGGCACCACGCGGTGCCCGCCGAGAACCCGTACTGGGACGGCGTCGGAGCGGTGACCGTGCCCGACCCCGATGGGTGGCGTGTGGTGCTCGTGCCGGGCCGCGGCCTGGCCTGACGCGCCCGTCGACCGCTCACTCCGGCAGGCGACCGGTCAGCACCACCTGCTCGGCCAGCACCTTCAGCTTGGTGTTGGTGCGCTGGCTGGCCCGGCTGAGTCGCTCGAGCGCGTCCTCCGCGCTGAGCCGCTGGGTGGCCATGAGGATGCCGACCGCGGTACCGATCATGCGGTTGCTCTCCAGCGCACGCTGGAGGTTCTCCGCCTCCTCGTGCTCCTGCGCACGGGCGAGCGCCACAGCCGCATGGGCCGCGAAGATCGCGCCAAGCACCATGGCCTCGTCGCTGAAGGCGTGCTGCCGGCTCGAGTACACGTTGAGCGATCCCAGCGAGTCGGCCTCGGTGAAGAGCCGGTAGGAGAGCATGGACCGGACGTCGAGGTCGCGCGTCAGCAGCGAGAAGCGCGGCCAGCGCTCGTCGGCCCACAGGTCACCGGTCCGGTAGACGCCCTCCGAGTAGAAGGCGTCCAGGCACGGTCCCTCGCCGGCGAGGTGCTGGCAGGCGTCGAGCTCGCGGGCCAGGTCGCCGGTGGCGGCCCGGGTCTCGAGCAGGCCGCGGCGTGCCACGCTCACCCCGACGACCTCGCAGCCCGGGATGGCGTCCCGAGCACGCAGCGCAAGGCGGTCGACGCGCTCCGCGACCGTGACGTCGTCGGACATGTCGAGCGCGAAGGCCGCGAAGCGGGCCGCTGCCGCGGTCCCGTCAGCGCCCTGACCAGGTAGGGGCCGGATCCGCTCGGCAGCTCGAGGCCCTGCACCCAGGCGTCGCCAGGAAGGTCGTTGACCGACATGACACGTCCTCCGTCCTCCGTCCTCCGTCCTCGGCGGACGTCGCCGTGCCCCGACGACCCCGACGCAAACCTGGATCCCGTGCGGCGCAGGCGCCTCGCACCCGCGGCGCGACGCCGCAGGGGGTTGCGCCCGGCCCGTCCGGTGACGGACAGTGGACGCGGTCAAGCAGCCGGCCTCCCCTTCGAACGAGGAGCCGGGATGGCTGCTGACGATCCGACCCGCATCGGCGGGACCACTGGCGACACCGGCGGGATCCCGGCGCTCGACGTCGTCCGCCTGGGCAGCCGCGCACAGTGGCAGGGCCCGGCCCCGGCCGAGTTCCGGGTCTGGATCTGGGGCGACATCGACATCATGCGTCGCCGCGAGCTCGACCGCATCGTCGAGGACTTCCGTGCCAGCGCCTGCCGCGACGCGGTCGTCGACCTCGAGGGCGTGCGGTTCATGGGCGCGGTGGGGCTCACGTTCCTCGTCATCATGCTCGGCGAGACCGAGCAGCGCTCCGGACGGCTGGCGCTGCTCAACCCGTCGGACGCCGTGCGGCACGTCCTGGACCTGACCGAGCTCGCGCCGCTGTTCCGCCTCGACGGCGCACGGCCGCACGACCCGGGACGGCCATGGCAGCGGCCGCCGACGGTGCGGCGCCTGCGCAGCGTCGACTGAGCAGCCCGGACGACGGCCCCGGTCAGCCCTCGGACGCGGTCGCGGGGAACGCCTCCACCAGCTCGTGCAGCGCGCGCAGCGGGATGCCGACCCAGTCCGGCCGGTTGCCCAGCTCGTAGCGCACCTCGTAGCAGGTCTTCTCGAGCATGAACGCGTCGAGCAGCAGGCGCAGCTCGGCCGTGTCCTCCGGCACGAACGGCTGCCCCGCCACGGCGTCGAGGTAGGAGGACAGGAACGACGCGCTCATCCACGCCGACCACGCGCGGGCCCACGGGCCGAGCCGCGCCTCGGCCGCGGCGGGCGAGGCGAAGCCGAGCCGCTCCACCTGGTCGCGCATGCCGACGTTGGCGGCGTAGTCGAAGCTGCGCAGCATGCCGGCCACATCGCGCAGCGGGGATCGCTTGATGCGCCGCTCACCGACGGACCGCGACGGCTCGCCCTCGAAGTCGATGATGACGAAGTCGCGCCCGGTCCAGAGCATCTGGCCGAGGTGGAAGTCGCCGTGGTGCCGCACGCGCGACACGTGCAGCCGCCGCGCGCGCAGCTGGTCGAGACGGTCGAGCAGCCGGTCCTCCGGCAGCGCGGCGACGAGCTGGGCCTGCTCCTCGTCCAGCCGCGCCCGCGGGGATCGCAGCATCCGCAGGGTGGCCCGGGTCTCGCCGAGGATGCTCTGGTACAGCGAGCGCTGGTAGAGGGTGGTGAAGGGCTCGGGGCGGAAGGCGGGGTCGTCGCCCCGGGCGAGCGCCTCGTGCATCTCCGCGGTGCGGCGTCCGATCTGGTCGGCCGAGGCGGCCCACGGGGCCAGCAGGTCGACCATCTCCTCCGGCAGCGGGGCCGGCGTGGACGAGAGCGGGTCCGCCGGCACGCGCGGCGGTGTGTCGGGCAGGGCCAGGACCTGCTCGGCGTAGAGGTTGAGCCGCTCGAGCACCCACTGCCAGGCGTCGCCGTCGTTGGCCACGAACTCGTGCATGGCGGCGAGGGTCACGGGCTCGCCGCGCGGACGCACGTACTCGACCGAGCCGAGCAGGCCCGCGCCCCCGGCGTAGCCCACCCGCTGAAGGTGGCGGCCCACCTCGAGCTCGGGGCTGGTCCCGTCGTCGAGCCGCCGGTACAGCTTGAGGATGGCCCGGTCGCCCACGCGGATCGAGGTGTTGGACTGCTCGCCGCGCAGCACCTTGGTGTCGGGCTCCTCCTCGGCCGGCCAGTCGCGCACGTCCGGCACGCTCCAGCCCCGCACCCGGCCGGCGCGTCCCTTGCGCTCGGACTGGCGCACCACCAGCCGCACGAGCGACGACGGCGTCTCGGTCTCGCCGAGCGCGTCGACGAGCAGGCCCTCGCGCCCGTCGCTGCGACGCACCCGCGCGATGAGGTTGCCCTCGGCCACCTCGTGGCCGCCGTCGGCGGGCAGCACCGCGACGGGCACGCAGTAGGTCTCCGGGTCGCCCTCGCTGAAGTCGACCTCCACCACGAGCAGCGTGCCGGACAGGGGCCGACGGCCGTCGAGGGGCACGGCGTCGAGCACGCTCACCGAGCGCACCACGCGCGCCTTGCCGTGGAACCACCGGCGCTGCGGCAGCCAGGCCGCCAGCGCACGGCCGATCCCCGACGCCGCACGGCGGGCCAGGGGGTCGTCGTCCATCGTCACGAGGGGCGCCTCGGACGGCGAGGCCGCGCCCTCCGACGTCGGCTGGGGCACGAGCCGGAACCAGTAGAACCCGTAGGGCGCCAGCGTGACGGCGTAGGGGCGCTCGGTCACGGGGGCGAACGGGGTGTGGCCGAACAGCTCCACGGGGGTGGCGCCCGCCAGGTCCCCGAGATCGAGCTCGGCCGCCTGCGCGTAGCGCGACAGGTTCGCCACGACGAGGAGGGTGTCGCCGTCGCCGGGCTCGCTCGGGGTGCGCAGGAAGGCGAGCACCTTCGGGTTGTCCGGCGTGAGGAAGCGCAGGCCCCCGTGGCCGAACGCGCGGTGGCTCGTGCGCAGCGAGATGAGCCGGTGCATCCACCACCACAACGAGTTCGCGTTGCCGCGCAGCGCCTCGACGTTGACCGTCTCGTAGTGGTAGTCCGGGTCGATGATCACCGGCAGGTAGAGCCGCTGCGGGTTCGCCTGCGAGAAGCCGGCGTTGCGGTCCGAGCTCCACTGCATCGGCGTGCGCACGCCGTCGCGGTCGCCGAGGTAGACGTTGTCGCCCATGCCGATCTCGTCGCCGTAGTACATGACGGGAGTGCCGGGGAGGGAGAACAGCACCGCGTTCAGCAGCTCGATCTTGCGACGGTCGCCCTGGAGCAGCGGCGCCAGCCGGCGGCGGATGCCCAGGTTGATGCGCATCCGCGGGTCGTGCGCGTACGTGCGGTACATGTAGTCGCGTTCCTCGTCGGTGACCATCTCGAGCGTGAGCTCGTCGTGGTTGCGCAGGAACGTCGCCCACTGGGCCGTGCCCGGGATCTCCGGCGTCTGCTCGAGGATGTCGACGATCGGGTGACGGTCCTCCCGGCGCAGGGCCATGTAGAGCCGAGGCATCAGCGGGAAGTGGAAGGCCATGTGGCACTCGTCGCCGTCGCCGAAGTACGCGACGGCGTCCTCCGGCCACTGGTTGGCCTCGGCGAGCAGCATGCGGTTGGGGTGGTGGGCGTCCACGTGCGCCCGCAGCATCCGCAGGAACTCGTGGGTCTTGGGGAGGTTCTCGCAGTTGGTGCCGTCCTCCTCGTAGAGGTACGGGATCGCGTCGAGGCGCACGCCGTCGACCCCCATGGCGAACCACTTGTCGAGCAGCCGGATCACCGCCCGCCGCACGGCGGGGCTCTCGAAGTTGAGGTCCGGCTGGTGGGAGTAGAAGCGGTGCCAGTAGTACTGCCCCGCGACCGGGTCCCACGTCCAGTTCGACGTCTCGAAGTCCTTGAAGATGATGCGCGCGTCGGCGTACTTCTCGGGCGTGTCGCTCCACACGTAGAAGTCGCGGTGCGCGCTGCCGCGCGGGGCGTTGCGGGCTCGCTGGAACCAGGCGTGCTCGTCGGACGTGTGGTTGATGACCAGCTCGGTGATCACGCGCAGGCCGCGCGCGTGGGCCTGGTCGAGGAAGCGCCGGAAGGCGCGCATGTCGCCGTAGCTCTCGTGCACGCCCTCGTAGTCGGCGATGTCGTAGCCGTCGTCGCGCAGGGGCGAGGGGTAGAACGGCAGCAGCCACACCGCCGTGACCCCGAGGTCCTGGAGGTAGTCCAGCCGGCTCGTGAGCCCGCCGAAGTCGCCTATCCCGTCACCGTTCGAGTCCGCGAACGCCTTCACGTGCAGCTGGTAGATGACTGCGTCCTTGTACCAGGTGGGGTCGTCGGACAGGAGCGGTTCGGGAGACACCGTCGTCGCCTCGCAAGGAGTTGGGAGTCACGTGCGGTCGCCCTTCAGTCAACCTGCTCGGGCTCCTCCCGTCGACCGGTCCTCCGACATCGGCGACGACCGCGATCGTCGTCTCGCCCCGTCACCTGTCCCTGAGCCCCACGATCGATCCCGTCCTGCTCGCGCCGGGACCACTGCCGATCAGTTCTGCCGCGGCCGGGTCGTGCGCCTCTGCACCCGACGACGTCGACCGGCCCATGCTCTGGGCACGTGGACGCCGACGGTGACGCCGGGCCGCCCCGATGCTCGCGACCACGAGGACGATCAGCGCGAGCCACGAGGCCCACGACAGGACGTTCTTGACCGCCGAGCCGAGCTGGACGAGCCGGTAGGCCCACGTCGGGTCGCCGCCGGCCAGGAGCGCCCAGGCGCCGACGTTCTCGACGTAGTCGCCGACCGCCACGAGGAGGGGGAGGACGACGAGCCACCGCAACGACCGACGACGACGGGTGAGAAGGAGAAGAGCGGCGACGAGGAACGCCGCCGTGACGCTCGGGAACAGCAGGTCCAGCACCTGCAGGTGCAGGTACGCCGCGGAGCCCGCCGAGCGGCAGCCCGCCATGAACGCGGCCACGGCGTCGGCGTCCGGGGCGAAGCGCACGTCCGGCGCCGGGCTGCCGCAGCCGTCGACGACCGCGGGCAGCGAGCCCCAGGCGTGGGTCGCGAACATCCACCCGCTCATCACGAGCCAGAGCGCCGCCGCCACCACGGCGGCGACCGCGGTCCGGGACGTCCCACCATTAGTACGAGTTCGTAGTTTCATGGCAGGGATACTACGAACTCGCAGTAGACTCCGCAAGTGCCTTCCGACGCCATCCCCGCAGTCCCGTCCAACGTGCTGTTCGAGGTGTGGCTGCTCTCGCGCCGCGCGTACCGGCTCCTCGACGGCTCCCTGCGGGAGAGCGGGCTGAGCGCGGACGAGTTCGCGGTCTACTCGCTGCTCGTCGCGGCCCCACGCTCGCCGAGCTGGCTCGCGCAGTGGATGGCCGCGCCGCTGACCACCGTCTCCAGCTACGTGCGCCGCTTCGAGCAGCGCGGCCACGTGACGCGCGAGCCGGACCCCGCCGACGCCCGCTCCTACCGGCTCGCGCTCACCGACGCCGGACGGGCCGCGCACCGTGCCGCCGGCGAGCTCTTCCTCGGGGTGCTCGCGTCGGTCGAGGCGGACCTCGGCCCGGGTCTCGATGACGCCCGGCAGGAGATCGTCCGCACGGCAGCCGCCATCGACCGCGCGGCGTCAGCGACCATGTGACGGCGCGTCATCCCGTGCGGCACACACCGCGCCGGGCGACCTCCCGGGAAGAGGAGGCGCACCGGTCGACGCGGGTGATCTGCGGTCAGTAGGCGCTGGACCGGTCCTCGGCGGCGGAGCCCTCGAGCACAGAGGAGAACTCCGCGGCCGTCATCGGCTTGGAGAACATCGGGTAGTCGTAGGTGATCGCGTTGGCGTGCTCCTCGGCGCTGGTGGCGCCGACGCAGTCGGTGAGCGTGATGACCTCGAACCCCTTCTCGTACGCCGAGCGCATCGTCGACTCCACGCAGCAGTTGGTGAGGAAGCCGCCCAGGGCGACGGTCTCCACGCCCTTGCTGCGCAGGATGAAGTCGAGGTTGGTGCTCGCGAAGGCGTCGAGCCCGCGCTTGCCCTCGAGCACGATGTCGCCCGGCTCCGGGGACACCTCCTCGACGAACGCGGCCCCCCAGCTGCCCTTCACGAACGCGTTGGTGTCGACGACGCCCTTGAGGATCCCGTAGGGGTGCGCGGTGATCTCGCCGTAGCCCTCGGCGAACTGGATGGGCGCGTGGATGATGGTCGCCCCGGCGTCGCGGGCCGCGGCCACCGCCTCCTGCGTGTGCTTGATCATCTCCGTGGCTGCCATCGAGTCCTTGACGGCGTCGTGCAGGGCGCCGCCCTCGCTGGTGAAGTCGTTCTGGAACTCGACGAGCACGACCGCTGTCTTCTTCGGGTCCATGTCCAGCCTCCGGGTGGGTGTCGCGTCGAACCGCCCTGCGGCGCCGTCACCACCAGGGCGTCTCCGGCCGTCCTACCACAGGCAGCGGGCCTGCGACAGTGGACGGCGGCCGCCGGTCACCGGGTCAGCTCGGCCACCTTCGCCAGGGCCTGCGGCGAGCGGTGCTCGCCCTCCATGCGGTCGCCCTCCACCCAGCAGGCGTGGGTGCCCGCCGAGATGCGCTCCGGGAGCACGATCGTGCAGATCGGGCCGGCCGCGATGTCGCGCGCGTCGAGCACCAGGCACTCGGAGCGGTCCTGGGCCATGTCGGTGACGAAGGTGATGACGTAGCCGTCGTCCTCGGAGGCGAAGCCCTCCCGCAGCGCGACGCAGACCTCGGAGCCGTACCGCTGCTCGCCGTACTCGTAGCGGGTCATCTCGCCGGTGCGGACGTCGTACTTCTTGACGCCGGTCATCAGCCAGTGGCCCGGCATGAACAGGCTGTTGTAGCTGTAGCGGTAGCTGCGGCCCACGAAGTCGTTGCTGACGATGGGGAACTCCGTCACCTCGTCGTCGAGGTCGAGCTCGCGCACCTCGCCGGTCGCCATGTTGAACATCCAGCGGTGCAGGTGGGTGTGCGTGGTGTGCTTGTCGAGCTGACGGGCGATCCGCGCGATGACGTCGTCGGCCGCGCCCACCGGCGGGTGCACCGGGTGGTCCCAGATGCAGCCGTCCTGCACGACCCAGTCGCCGTCCTCGAAGCAGTTGCCGAGGTGCATCACGAAGCAGGGCTCGGCCTCGAACCAGCGCACGTCGGCGTCGGTGCCGTAACGCGGGATCACCCCGAAGCGGGCCGGCAGCTCGGGGTGGAACTCGATCCTGCGCACCCCCTGCCGCAGCCCCTCGGGGTTGAAGAAGAGCGGGAGGTCGTGGAGCACGGAGTAGTGCTCGGTCATGCCCAGGTCGTGCGGCCAGCGCGCCCCGGGCAGCTCGATCGGTACGTAGTGCACGAGGTTGTCGGCCTTGTTCACGACGCCGTAGTTCATGAACGGCGCCTTCTCCGGGTAGTTGAAGAAGATCATCTCCCCGGTCGCGGCGTCGACCTTGTAGTGCGACGAGACGCCGTCGGGCACGAGGCAGCCCCACTGCTTGACGCCGGTCGTCTCCAGCGTGGCCGGGCTCAGGCTCCACGGCTCGCTGCCCTGCGACATCGACGCGATGAGGGCGCCGGCGTGGGCGATGACGTCGGTGCCGGCGTTGTCCTTCATCGAGCCCATCGCGCCCCAGCCGCGCCGCTGGTACTGGCCCGGCTGGAGCAGGCCCGGCCACAGCGACCGCCCGCCGGCCCCCTGCTCGGCGAGGAAGCCGGTGGTGCGCACGAACTTGTTGCGGTACTCGCACGTCCCGTCGCGGAACCGCATGGCGTGCAGCATCCCGTCGCCGTCGAAGGGGTGGTAGATCCCCAGCGGCGCCTGGGCCTGGTTGTGCGTGTTGCGGATGTAGACGCCGTCGAGGTCGGTCGGGATCGCGCCGATGACGGTCATCTCGTCGCCCGACACCGCGAACTCGTTGCGCTGCGGCCGGAACGGCCCGCGCAGGTAGGGGTTGTCGGTGTCGTCCTCCTTGGGCACCGTGATGATCAGCGCGTCGGCCATCTCGAACATCGGCTCCTCGATTCCCTCGGTGGTGCGGTGACGTCAGACGCCGAGCCTGCGGGCGAGGAAGTCCTCGACCAGCCCGTGGTACTCCTCCGGCCGCTCGGCGAAGCCGTAGTGGCCGACGCCGGCGATCTCGGCGTACTCGGCGTCCGGCAGCTGCTCGGCGATGAACTGCATGCCGTCCGGCGGGCACGCCGGGTCGTGCTCGCCGGCGATGGCCAGTGCGGGCACGGTCTGCGCGCGCAGCGTCTCGACCCCGTCGACGTACTCGGTGATGGCGGTCATCGAGACCTTGAAGGTCTCGGTGCTCATCTCGCACACGACGTCCATCACACGATCGACGAGCGGTCCGCTCGATTCTGGGCCGATCATCGTGGCGAGCAGCGCGGGGGCGTACTCGCCCACGGATTGGCCTGCGGTGATCGGGTCGACCCGCTCGGCGATGAAGGCGGCGCGCTCCTCGGGCGTGCGGGTGTTGAGCCCGGCCGAGGTCGACGAGAGCACCAGCGCGTCGACGCGGTCGTGCACGAGCAGCGCGGCGCGCGGTGCGATGAGCCCGCCCATGGAGTGCCCCAGCAGCACGTTGCGCTCGCCGCCGGTCGCCGCCACGAGCTCCGCCGCGACCTCGCCGAAGGACTCGATCGAGGGGGAGTCGATGCCGGGGCTGCCGCCGTAGCCGGGGCAGTGCCAGACCACGACACGGCGGCCACGCGCGACGAGCCGGTCCCGCGTGTCGGCGAAGTACCTGCCGTCGCCGTAGGCGCCGTGCAGCAGGAAGACGGTGATGTCGCCGGAGCCGGTGATCTCGTGGGCGGGCAGCGGACGTGTCATGCGGTCTCCTCGTGCAGGGAGGGGCGGGACGCCGGGGTGGCCGCGAGCCAGGCGGCGAGCTCCCCGGCCAGCGCGGCCGGCTGCTCGGCCGGCAGCATGTGGCCTGCGCCGGGCACCAGCGCGAACGCGGCACCCGCGCGGGCGGCGGCCTCGCGGCGCGGGCCGGGGGGCACCACCTGGTCGCCGTCGGCTGCGACGAGCAGCAGCGGCACGTCTGTGTCGAGGAGGAGCTGCTCGCGATCGGGGCGGCTGGCGCAGGCGGCGAGGTGCGCCACGTAGCGCTCGACGCCGTACTCCTCGACGCCGCGACGCCGCTTCGCGGCGAGCACCGCGTCGTCGGCGTTGTCCGGGTGGTAGAGCAGGTCGGCGCGGGCAGTCGCCATGGCGATGTAGTCGCCCGTGCGCGCGGCCTCGGCGGTCGTCAGCCGCGCCTGCGCCTGGGCCGGGGTGTCGGCGTACCCGCCGGAGCACACCAGGGCGACGGCCTCGAGCCGCTCCGGTGCGAGCGCGAGCATCGCGACCACGACGTAGCCGCCGAAGGAGTGGCCCACGGCCACGAAGCGGTCCGGTAGCTCCTCGAGCAGCGCGGCGGCGATCGCGTCGATGTCGTCGAGCGGCGGGCAGTCGACGGCCCGGGCGGCGAGGTGCGACGGCAGGTGGCTCACGACGTCGTCCCACACGCCCGCCGAGTTGTTGAGCCCCGGCACGAGCACGAGGTCGCGCGCTCCCTCGCCACCGCCCGACGGCGCGTGGGGGCGCAGCGGCTCGCCGGTGCGCACCTGGGCCAACGCCGTCCTCCTGGATCCGGGGGCTATCAGTGGGTGGACTCGAGGGACCGTGCCACCGCGAGCATCTGCTCGAGGTGGGAGGCCATCAGCCGCTGCGCCCGCGCGCCGTTGCCGCGGCGGACGGCGTCGAGGATCGCGACGTGCTCGCGGTGCCAGCGGGCCGGCCCGTCGTGGGTGTGGGCCGCGAGCAGCGAGACGTTGCGCGGGCCCGTGGTGACCGAGCGGAGCAGGCCGGCGAAGACGGGGTTGCCCGTGGTGCGGGCGAGCTGGTGGTGGAACGACGACGCCTCGCTCGACGCCGCGTCGCCGGCGCTGAGGTCGTGCTGCACGTCGAGGGCCGCCGTGAGCAGCTCGAGGTCGTCGTCGGTGCGCCGCTCGGCAGCCAGCCTGGTGGCCGACGGCTCGAAGGCCAGGCGGGCCTCGAGCGCGTCGCCGATCGAGGTGTTGACCGTGAACAGCACGTCGGCGAAGCGGGTGACGGTGTCGTCCGAGGGGCTGGCGGTGAGGTAGACGCCGGAGCCGTGCCGGGTCTCGACCAGCCCGATCGCGGCGAGCGAGGCGAGCGCCTGGCGCAGCGAGTGCCGCGACACCCCGAGCCTCGCGGCCAGCTCGCGCTCCGAGGGGAGCGCGTCGCCGGGGCCGAGCTCGCCGTCGGCGATGAGCCCTCGCAGGTGGTCGCGGATCTGGTCGGGCAGCGGCACGCGCACGGGCTGGAACGCCTTCTGCATGCGCGCGCCTTCCCTCGTGCCCCTGCCGGAGCCCACGTCGAGCACGGTGGCTGACTGGTTGAACCACTTGAGGCTAGGGGCGGGACGACGCAGCGGTCAAGGGTGCGGCTCCGGTGCGATCACCGGCCGGCGGCGACGGCCCAGGGGCGGCTGCCGGCGACGAGGGATGCGCCACGCGGCCGCCACCGGGTCCTCGTCGGAGGCGGCCGCCCTTCGTAGCCTGGAGCGATGATCACGACTGCTGCGAACCCCTGCGACCCGAGCTCCACCGTCTGCAACTGGGTGTACGACGCCACCGGCAAGGACTGGCTGGCCACGACGCTCGACTGGATCGTGGCGCGACCGCTGTCGATCCTGTTCATCGTGCTCGTCGGCTTCGTCGTGCGCTGGCTGCTCTTCCGGCTGATCACCAAGGTCGTGGACCGCGCCGCGACCGGGATGCTGCCGCAGGCGCTCACCATCGGTCGCAGCCCGGAGGAGCAGGTGGCCTACGACGCGACCCTCGAGCGGCGGAAGCAGCGCGCCCACACGCTCGGATCGGTCCTGCGCAGCCTCACGACCGCCGTCGTGTTCGCGATCGTGTTCGTGATCCTGCTCGCCGAGCTGGGCTACGACATCGGCCCCATCATCGCCGGCGCCGGCATCGCCGGCATCGCGCTGGGCTTCGGCGCCCAGAGCCTGGTGAGCGACTTCATCGCCGGGATGTTCATGCTCTTCGAGGACCAGTACGGCGTGGGCGACGTGATCGACATCGGCGGCGCGAGCGGCACCGTCGAGGCCGTCACCCTGCGGGTCACCCGGCTGCGCGACGTCAACGGCACGGTCTGGTTCGTGCGCAACGGCGAGCTCACCCGCGTGGGCAACAAGAGCCAGAACTGGGCACGCACGGTGCTCGACGTCTCCGTCGCCTACGGCGAGGACATCAGCCGGGTGAAGGAGGTGCTCCTCGAGGAGGCGAACGAGCTGCGCGCCACCGCGGACTTCGAGGCGCTCATCCTCGAGGAGCCCGAGGTGTGGGGGATCGAGAGCCTCGGCTCCGACGGCATCGACGTCCGGGTGGTGCTCAAGACCGCGCCGCTGGCCCAGTGGGCCGTGGCCCGCGCGCTGCGCGAGCGCATCAAGAGGCGCTTCGACGCCGAGGGCATCGAGATCCCCTTCCCGCAGCGCGTCGTCTGGCAGCGCGAGACCCCGGTGGGCGCCGGCACCTGACCGGTGCCCAGCCGGTCAGGCCGACGCCGCGGTGGTGCCCGCGAGGATGGCGCGCCCGGGGTTGAGAAGGCCCTGGGGGTCGAAGGCCTGCTTGACCTGCGCCTGCAGGCGTCGCTCGACCGGGCCGAGGGAGTGGTGCAGCCACGGCACCTTGAGCGAGCCGACACCGTGCTCCCCGGTCACCGTGCCGTCGAGCCGCAGGGCGATGTCGAGGATCTCGGCGAACGCCTTCTCGGCGCGGCTCCCGGCCGCTGCGTCGCCGCGAGGGATCACGATCGTCGGGTGCAGGTTTCCGTCGCCGGCGTGGCCGAACGTGCCGATCCGGACGTCGTGCCTCCTGGCGGTCTCATGCACGCCGCGGAGCAGCGCAGCCACGGCAGGGACCGGCACCGAGACATCGTCGAGAAGCGTGCGCCCCTGACGTTCCAGCGCCGGGTAGGCCTGTCGACGGACGTGCAGCAGCATGTCCGCCTCCAGGCGGTCCGATGCGACGGCCGCGTAGTCCGCGCCCGCCGTCTCGCAGGCTCGACGCACGAGGGAGAGCTCCGCCTCGGCGTCGTTCGCGTCCGACTGGATCACGAGAAGCGCGGCCGTGCCCGGGTCGAGCCCCATGGGCTCCATCTCCTCGACGGCCCGGAGCGTCACCGAGTCGAGGATCTCGAGCATCGACGGAACGGCCCCGCAGGTCGTGATCCCGGCGACCGCGGAGGCCGCCGTGTCGAGGCTCGCGAAGGTGGCGACCATCGTGAGCGGAACCGCGGAGGCGGGACGGAGACGGAGGGTGGCGGCGGTCGTCACGGCCAGCGTGCCCTCCGATCCGATCAGCAGCCCGCGCAGGTCGTATCCGGCCACGTCCTTCCTCGCCCTGCGGCCGACCCGCAGCGGCGAGCCGTCGATCAGGAGCGCGTCGATGTGCTGCACCCAGTCGCCGGTGACGCCGTACTTGAGGCAGCACAGGCCACCGGCGTTGGTCGCGATGTTCCCGCCGATGGTGCAGAACGCCGCGCTGGCCGGATCGGGCGGGTAGTACAGGCCCCTCCTGGCTGCGGCGGCCTTCACGTCGCCCGTCAGCGCTCCGGCCTGGGCGCGCACCGTCAGCGTCTCCGGGTCGGCTTCGTCGACGGCCGTGAGGCGGTCGAGGACGAGCGTGACCGCGCCGTCGACGCCGTTGGCGCCACCGCTGAGGCCTGAGCCGGCGCCGCGAGGCACCACCGGTACGCCGCGATCGCTCGCCCAGCTCAGGACGGCGGCCGCGTCCTCCGCGTCACCGGCCAGCACCACGGCCAGGGGCGCTCCGGCTGCGGCGCCCTCGGCGCGGTCCCGGGCGTAGGACAGCATGAGCGACGGGTCGTCGATCACCGCAGAGCGCGGGGCGAGCCGTGCCAGGTCCCGCTGCGCCGCCCGGCCCGGGCTCGTGGTCACCAGCAGCCTCCGGACACTCGTCAGGCGGGGTCGACTGCGATCGCGTCGATCTCGAACTTGACGACGCCGCCGAGACATCCGATCAGCGTCGTGCGGGCCGGGAGGGGCTGGTCGAAGTACTCCCGGTAGACCGAGTTGAACGTGGGGAGGTCCGCGGGGTCGTCCACGTAGGCGCGGACCTGCGCCACGTCGTGCAGGCTCAGTCCGGCGCCCTCGAGGACGCGACGGAGATTCTCGATGGAGCGGCGCATCTCGCCGGCGAAGTCGTCCGGCACGAGGCGGCCCTCGTCGTCGACGGACGCCTGGCCGGAGACGAACACGAGCGCACCGGCTCGCACCGCCGGCGAGAAGGGGAGGTGGCTGGTCGGCACGCCGGTGCCGACGACGGGTTCCTTGCGCACGAAGCTCTCCTCCTGTGTCACGGACCGGGGGGCGTGGCGCCCGGTGCTGCGGCGTCCCAGTCCCAGGTACGACACGTCTGGCGCTGGGCACCGAGCCCGTCGATGCTCAGCTCCATCACGTCACCGGGCCTCAGGTAGGGGAAGCGGCCGGAGAGAGCGACACCCTCGGGAGTTCCCGTGCTCACGATGTCGCCCGGTTCGAGAACCATGTACTGACTGATGTGCCACAGCAGGAACGGGACGTCGAAGATCATGTCCGCGGTGCTGGAGTCCTGCCGCGCCTCACCGTTCACGAACGAGCGGAGGCGAAGGGCGGAGGGGTCCTCTATCTCGTCGATCGGCACGAGCCACGGGCCCAACGGGTTGAACGTCTCGCAGCTCTTCCCCTTCGACCACTGCCCGCCGGACTCGCGGAGCTGGAACGCGCGCTCGGACACGTCGTTGGCGACAGCGAGACCTGCGATGCAGGAGAGCGCCGCGTCGGGGGAGTCGAGGTAGCGAGCGCGGCTGCCCACCACGAAGGCGAGCTCCACCTCCCAGTCCGTCTCGGTGCTGCCGCGCGGGATCCGCACGTCGTCGTAGGGGCCGACCAGCGTGTTGGGGGCCTTGAAGAAGATGACAGGCACCTCGGGTGGCGTCGCGCCCGTCTCGGCCGCGTGCGCCCGGTAGTTCATGCCGACGCACACGAGCGAGCCAGGACGCACGACCGGAGGCCCCACACGCAGGCCCGAACCGTCTCCGGGGTCGTCCATCACCGCCAGCGCGCCCGCGGCGACGGCATCCCGTGCCCGTGCGATGCCGTGGTCCGCCAGGAACGGGCCGTCGATGTCGTCGGTCAGGGTGCTGAGGTCGTACAGAGTCCCGCCGACCCGGGCCGCGGGGCGCTCGGAGCCGGCAGGGCCCAGGCGCAGGAGCTCCATCAGTCCTCCCTTTCTTGGGGCAGTGACACGCGCAGACGCAGGAGGCGGATGCCGGTGGGACCGCCTTCCTCGCACCAGAAGGCGACCGCGACCGACCGCGATCCGTCCGCACGCTCGGGCTCGACGACGACGCTCGGATAGCCGAACTTCAGAGCACTGAGCTCCTCGCCGACCGAGGCGCTCCCCCCCATGCCGGAGCCGGCACCGTTCCAGAGGAGCGAGGACGACAGCGTCTCCCAGCCGCCTCCCTGCGGACCTACGCGAGCGACCGACGCCCACAGGCCCGGTTCGTCGTGCCGGCGGTACACCGCCAGGACGGTCGAGCCGCCCAGCGAGGCGACCTTCGCAGTCTGCGCGTGGATGCCCGTCGCGACAGGGTCGCCGAAGCGCGCGTCCCCGGGCCCGGTCATCACAGCCGTGGTGGGCAGCGTGCTGCCGTCCTGGACCTGGACCGACCACACCAGCGCGAGCAGCCTCCCGTCGTCGAGCTCGACCATCGACTGCTCCCAGGAGACGACGCCGCGGTCCCACTGGTCGACGACCTCGAGGTGATCCGGCCAGCTGACCCCGCCGTCGTCGGAGAGCAGAGCAACCGCGCGCATGCCCCCGGGCGAAGTGCCGTCCCAGCGCATCCACGTCGAGGTCGGCCACAGGATCCTGCCCGACGCGAGCTCCAGCGGGGCGTGACAGGTCTCGAACGGTCCCGGCAGCGCCGGCGCGATGACACGCGGCACGCTCCAGGTCCGCCCTTCGTCCTCGCTGGACGTGAGCACCAGCTCCATCTCGGTGTAGCCCAGGCCAGGGTGGTTGATGAGGCCTCGGTCCGCGTCCGCACGCAGGAAGCGCGGACCGACGCCCAGGAGCCGGCCGTCGGAGAGGCGGCCGACCCGGATCGAGTGGGTGGCGCGGGGAGCGGGCTCCGGCGGCACGAGCCGAAGGGGGTCCGACCAGGTGCGGCCGTCGTCGTCCGAGCGGCTCACGTGCGTCGCGTAGTCGTGGCTCTCGGGTGCCTGGCCGAGGTCGAAGGAGCAGAGCCAGGACGACGCGCCCAGGCGGACGAGGGAGGGATGCCAGGCTCCGACAGCCACGAGCTCGGGCCGGGGGTTGCGGAAGACGACATCCGAACCGACCAGCTCGATCATCCGGCGCTCCCGGCCGGTCCCAGCTCGAGGCCCGCCTCGATGCAGTCCTCCACGAGCTCGTCGAGGGTCTCGTCCGTGGTGGCCAACCCCGGCACGCCCGTGATCACGCGAGACAGCCCCAGCTCCCGCCACAGGGCGAAAGCCTCGGCGCGGCGCGGCAGCGAGGACGCTCGCTCGGCGTCGGCGAAGGAGATCTCGTCCGGACGCATCATGCGCTGACCCCCGGTCGACCTCAGGCCGGCCCAGTCCAGGCTCGGCGGCACGCTGATCGACGCCGCGAGCGACCTGGGGTCCCGGTCGATCTCGTGGCACCGCTCGCGCAGCACCGCAAGAGCCGACTCGGTCTGCGCCGGCAGCACGTCCAGGTTGATCTCGTCGCAGTACCTGGCCGCGAGCCGGAACGTGATCTCGGGCCCGTGCCCCCCGATGAGGATCGGGATGCGGGGCGAGCGCACAGACCTCGGGTTGTTGACCGCGCCCGCGACGCGGGCGTACTGGCCGTCGAACGAGACCGGCGGCTCCCGCCGGTCCACCATCCGCGTGATGATCTCGAGATGCTCCCCGAGCATCCGGAGCCGCTCCCTGGTCGGGAGGAAGGGATACCCGAAGGCCTCGAACTCGTCCTGGCGGAAGCCCGCTCCCAGACCGAGGGTGAGTCGGCCACCGCTCACGACGTCCAGGGTCGAGGCCATCTTGGCCGTGAGGGCCGGGTTGCGGAAGGTCGTGTTCAGCACGGTGAAACCGAGCCCGATCCGATGGACCTGGGGAGCCAGCGCCGCCGTGAGGGTCATGCACTCGAGCAGCGTCTGCTCGCCACCCCACTTGGTGAGCACGTGCTCACCGGTCCACAGGGAGTCGAAGCCGCGCTGCTCGGCGAGGTGCGCGATCTCCACGACGCGGTCGTAGGCCCGGACCGGGTCCCAGCCCGCGAACTCGCCGAACCAGCCCTGGGGCAGGATCAGACCGACCCTCATGCCATGGGCTCCTCGGGAGGCACCCTGCCGGCCTCAGCGAGGAGCTCGAGGCAGCGGCGGGCGGCGAACGCGTGCAGGTCGGCGTGGGACTCGCGCGAGGTCGCCGCGAGGTGCTGCGTCAGCAGGACGTTGGGCAGGCCCAGCAGGGGGTCGTGCTCACGGTCGGGCGGCTCGGTCTCACGCACGTCGAGTGCGACCGCGCCCACGTGGCCCGAACGGAGTGCGGCGGCCAGTGCGCTCTCGTCGACGAGCCCCCCACGGGCGACGTTGACGAGGGTGGCGCCGGGCTTCATCCGCTGGATGCGGTCGGCGTCGAGCAGGTGGCGCGACGAGCCGGTGAGGGCGCTGCACAGGATGACGACGTCGCTGCGCCCGAGCAGCTGGTCCAGGTCGAGCATCGCCATGCCCTCGACCGGGGATGCGTCCAGGAACGGGTCGTGCCCGACCACGGTCGCGCCGAAGGCCGCGACCTTCGCGGCGACCTGGCTGCCGATCCGTCCCACTCCCACGACGCCGACCGTGCGACCGCGCAGCCTGCGGATCTCGAAGAGGTCCTGGCGCTGGTACACGTCCCAGTTGCCCACCGACGCCTCGGTGGCGAAGGGCACGAGCCGCCGGAAGGACGCGAGGAGCAGGAGCACGGCGTGGTCGGAGACCTCGTCGGTGCAGTACCCGGCGATGTTCGTCACCGGCAGTCCCCGGGCCGCCGCGGCCTCGAGGTCCACGTTGTCCATGCCCACCCGGTAGCAGAGGATGCCCACACACCTGTCGAGCCGGTCCATCACCTCGACGGGAAGGGGTTCGGACACCACGAGGACGTCGGCCAGCCCGAGCTGCTCGTCGTCGGCCCGGTCACCGTCGGGGACGACGAGGTCCACGCCACGCCCGTCGAGCAGGTCCCGCTCCGTGTCGTAGTCCCACGGCACCTCGCGGATGGGGTCGTAGACGAGCACCCGCGGACGTCCCTGCGGAGTCGTCACGTCGCGATCCGCCGCCCGGACACCGCGTCGAACAGGTGCACCCGACCGGGCCGCACCTCGGCCTCGACGCGATCGCCGATCACCACCGGCAGATCGGGCTCCACCCGCGCGGTCACTGTCGCCCCGCCGACACCGAGCTCGACGAAGGTGTCCGATCCGGTCGGCTCCATCAGCTCCACCTGCGCCTTGAAGGTGTGACCCGACTCGCTGCTGCCCTGGCCGATGGACACGTGCTCCGCCCGGAAGCCGGCGATCACCCGCAGCCACTCCCCGTCCTGCAGCCCGATCGCCTGCGCCGTCCCGAGGGACAGGCGGAGGTCCGGAGCCACGAACACGACGTCGTCGGCGTGCCGCTCGAGGGTGCCCTCGATCAGGCTCATGCGCGGCTTGCCGATGAACGTGGCCACGTACGTGTTGGCCGGCCGGTTGTAGATCTCCTGCTGGGGCCCGTACTGGACGACCTGGCCCTCCGACATGACGGCGATCAGGTCGGAGAGGGCCATCGCCTCCTCCTGGTCGTGCGTCACGAAGATGGTCGTCGTGCCCAGGCTCAGGTGCAGCCTCTTCACCTCGGTGCGCATCCGCGACCGGAGAGCCGCGTCGAGGTTGCTGAAAGGCTCGTCCAGCAGGAAGACGTCGGGCTCCTTCACCATGGCTCGACCGAGTGCCACCCGCTGCTGCTGGCCCCCGGAGAGCTGGCCCGGCTTGCGGTCCAGCAGGGAGTCGATCGCCAGCATGCCGGCGACGTCCTTCACCCGGCGCTGGATCACGTCCTTGGCGTAGCGCTGGAGCTTGAGCGAGAACGCCATGTTCCCGAACACGCTCATGTGGGGGTACAGCGCGTAGTTCTGGAAGACGATGGCCATTCCGCGCTCGTTCGGCGGCGTCCGCGTGATGTCGCGGTCGCCGAGCAGGATCCGCCCTGAATCCGGCTGATCCAGGCCGGCGATCAGGCCGAGCGTCGTCGTCTTGCCGCAGCCCGAGGGACCCAGCAGAGTCACGAAGTTGCCATCCGGCAGGTCCAAGGACAGCTCGTCCAGGACCGTCACGCGGCCGTACTTCTTGACCACCTTGTCCAGGTGCACCGAAGACACGGTCAGCCCTCCTCACTGAGGCTGACCGGCAGCCCCGTCGCAGCGCAGGACTCGACCGCGTCCAGCATCCGTTGGGTGGCGAGTCCCTCTCGCCCGTTGACGAGCGGCGGCTGCCCGGTCTCGACCGCGCGGACGAGGTCGTCGAGCTCCCGACGATAGGCCTCGAGCCGTCCCGCGCTGGTGGGGTCGAGTGGGTCGAACGGCGGCTGCTCGTAGACGGTGGTCCACCCTCCGTCCGTGCCGAGCCGAACCGCCCCGTAGGCGTCGACGTCCACCATGCCGCGGGATCCGCAGACCAGGAGCTGGAGCGCCGACCCGAGCCGCGGCTCGGGCACCTCGTAGCTCATCCAGACGCTGGCCATCACGTCGTTCGCGAACCGGTACGTCGCCATCACGCTCTGACCGGGCGGAGGGGAGTCCGAGAAGGTGTGGTACTGCGCGTAGGCCATGGTGGGCTCGGACCCCACGAACCACCGGAGCACGTCGCAGCCGTGCGCACCCCAGTCCGCGTAGCAGCGCATCTGCTGGTGGTCGAGCTTCCACTCGTCCTGCGTCTCCGACATGTCCCACCAGGCGTCGAGCCCGGTCACCCGGACCATGCGGACCTCGCCGATGGCGCCGTCGTCGATCAGCCGCTTGGCGGCCATCGGCGAGTTGCGGAAGCGGTGCTGGGAGACCACCGCGAGCTGTGTCCCGGCGCGCTCGCACGCCTCCACCATGGCCCGGCACTCCGCCGAGTCACGGGCCATCGGCTTCTCCACCAGGACGTGCTTGCCGGCGGCTGCCGCAGCGGCCGTCTGGTCCCTGTGCGCGTTGGGTGGGGACGTGATGACAACGACGTCGATGTCCTCACGCGCGAGGAGCGCATCGACGGACGGCTCGAGGTCGATGTCGAAGTCCTGCGCGAGCGCGACGGCGCGGCGGCCGCCGGCGACGGCACGCACTGGCGTGCCGTCGCCGGACCGGGCCACCTGTGCCCACGTGCGACCCATGAACCCCGAGCCGACGATGCCGATCCCGTGCTGCATCCAACCACTCCGTCACAGTTGCGCGGTCTCGGCCGGCCGGCCGACCCGTCTCAGGCCGCCAGGTACTGGACGATCAGCTGCTGCACCGCCTTGACCGTCTCCGAGTGCGCCTGCTCCGCGGTCCACGTGCCCTTGAACAGGTTTGTGATGCCGAGGAGGAACGGCGCGTTCCAGTTGTACGGGGCGTTGCCCGGCCAGGTGAGCTGGGCCTTCGCCTGCTCCGCGAGCAGCGGAGCGATCGGGAACGCGTCCTTGACCTGCGGGTCGCTGCCCACCGAGATGCTCGCCGGCGGGAGCACCGTGCCGGCCTGGCCGAGCACGAGCTGCTTCTGGAACTCGGGGCCACACATGTACTTCACGAACGCCAGCGCGGCGTCCTGGTTCTTGCCGAACTTGTTCACGCCGAAGCCCTCGGACACGATGATGCTGCCGCTCGTGCCCGCGTTGATCCCGGGCATGACCATGACGCCGACGTCGTCCTTGCTGATCGACACCTTGTACTGCGGGTCCGTGCTCTGCGTCTGGGCCCAGAAGCCGACGGTGTTGATCTCCGACGCCGCGAGCCCCTGGTTGAAGAGGATCTGCGAGTCGGCGTCGCCGCCGGCGGTCGCACCCGCGGCACCGAAGAACTTGGTCTGGAAGCCCTTCTCGACGGTCTTCCAGGTCTGGAGGGCCTGGTCGTTGTCGAAGAGCAGCTCGGTCTTGTCCTCGTTGAAGAGCTGGCCACCCAGCGAGTTGTAGAAGGAGATCCAGTAGGGGACGCCGATGGACGTCCACGGCGTCGCGTTGGCGTCCTTGCCCGTGCTGAGCAGCTGCGGCGCGAGGGCGAACAACTCGTCCCATGTGGTCGGGACCTTCGTGGGGTCGAGACCGGCTGCGCTCCAGAGCTTCTTGTTGTAGATGAAGAACTCCATGTCGGCGAAGAGCGGCGCCGCGTAGAGCTTGCCCCCCTTGGACAGCTGCCCCAGCGCGGCCGGGAGGAGGTCGCTGGTGGCGCCGCCCAGGTCGCCGAGGTCGAGGTAGATCTTGTCGCCGAAGTTCGAGACGAAGTCCACGGACCCGAAGAGCACGTCGTAGTGCGGGTCCTTCGACACGATCATCGTCGCGTAGTCGGTCGCCCGCTCGGCGTACGGGATCACCTGGGCGTTGACCGTGACGCCGTACTTGTCGGCCCAGAGCTTGCCGGCCGCCTGTGCCGCCTGTACGTCGGTGGGGTTGCAGCCGACGTTGAGGGTGATGCCCTTGAAGCTGGACGGGTCGACGGACCCCGTCGCCGCTGAGCTCGCGTCCGTGGTCGTGCTCCCGGTGCTGCAGCCGGCGAGCGCCGCGGTCCCGGCGATCGCGAGGAATCCGCTGAGCTTCAGCATGTTGCGGCGGCTGATGCTCGCCCCCGTGATGCCGTTGGGGTCAGAGGGGAAGATCCCGTTTGTGGTCACCTTGTGAACACCCTTCGATGTGTGTTGCGGGCTTGAGGACGCGAGGTGGAGGGCTTAGCCCTTCAGGTAGCTCTCGGTCAGACCGGAGCTGATTCGCCGATGGAAGATCATCACGAGGATCACCACGGGCAGGACCGCCACAACTCCTGCGGCTGCCTGGTAGGTGTACGGGGGGTCGCCCCCGATCCCCGTCGGCGAGTTGATGTAGCCGATGCGTCGCGTGATGGTGACCGCACCGTGGTTCCCGAGCACCACAGCGAACAGGAACTCGTTCCAGACGCTGATGAGGAGCAGGAGGCCCGTCGCCGCGATGCCCGACGCAGCGGACGGGATCGTGACGCGGACGAGCGTGCCGAGCCGCGAACATCCGTCCATGCGGGCGGACGACTCGAGCGCCGCGGGGACGTTCTCGAAGATCGACTTGAGCAGCCAGATGGCGAGGGGCAGCGAGAACGCCACGTTGGCGATCACGAGGCCCTGGATGGTGTCGGTCAGGCCGATCCCGTTGTAGACGAACAGCAGCGGGATCATCAGGACCATCGCCGGCACCGTGTACGTGAACATCAGCGCGCCGATCGCGATGGACTTGCCCGGCACCCGCAGACGAGCGAGCGGGTAGGCGGCCATCCCGGCGAGTACCAGCGTGATGACGGTCGTGGCGACGGTCACCACCAGGCTCACTCTCAACGAGCCCTGCCACTCCGGGCTCGAGAAGATGTCGGCGAAGTGGTGCAGGTCGAGGTTCGCCGTGAGGCGCAACGGGATCGACGTCACCGCAGACTCCGGCTGCAGGCTCGCGATGATGATCCACAGAGTCGGGCCGACCGACCAGAGGATCAGCAGGGCGACGAGGACGCCTCCCACGACCCGACGCACGCCACGGGGGAGCTGGCGCCGCCGCCGAGGACGCTCGGCTCGCTCGGCTGATCCGTCTGCCGCGCGACCCGGTCGCTGCGCGACGGCGCTGGGGTCGAGGACGAGTCGGTCGAGGTCGTCATCGGTGAACACGGGCCGCGGGGTCCGGCGCCGGCCGAGGTAGGCGGCAGCCAGGCTGAACGCGATGATCACGACCATCAGGAACAGCGCGAGCATGGCCGAGTAGCCGAGGCTGAGGTTGTTGAAGGCCGAGTTGTAGATGTAGTAGGCGATCGTCGTCGTCTCGAGCCCGGGGCCGCCCCGCGTGAGCTGGAACAGCAGGTCGAAGACCTGAAGCGAGATGATGATCTGCAGGATCGTGGCGATCATGAGGGTCGGGCGGATCGCGGGCAGGGTGACCGCCCGGAAGGCCTGTCCGGGTGTGGCGCCGTCCATCGTCGCCGCGCGGTAGAGCGCGCTGGGGATCGACTTCAGCGACGACAGGATGATCAGTGCCAGCAGCGGCGCGGAGCGCCAGGCCGTGGCGAGCACCGCGATCACGAACGCCTTGCCCGGGTCCTCCAGCCACGGGACCGGTCCGTGGACCAGTCCGAGTCCGCGCAGGATGTCGGTGACGATGCCGAAGCTCGGCTGGAACATGAACCGCCAGAAGAACCCCGTGACGATCGGGGCGATGGCCCACGGGAGCAGCAGGGCGACCGCGAGCGGGGCGCCCCACCGCTTGGCCCGGTTCAGCAGCATCGCGGTCGCCAGCGCCAGCGGCACCGTGATCGCCGTCGCCGCGACGGCGAACAGGATCGTGCGCGGGATGGACGCCGTGAAGTTCGTGTCGGCGAGCATCCGACCGATGTTGCCCGTGCCCACGAACCGGGTCGGGCCGTCCTTGAGCAGCTCGATCCGGAACAGGCTCATCCCGAAGACCGAGGCGATCGGCGGAACCGCGATGAGCAGGATCAGCACCGCGGCCGGCAGGAACATCAAGGAGGAGAAGCGCCGCTCGCTCATGCGATCCACGCGTCGGGTCAGCCCTTGGAGAGGCCTGCGCCGCACCGGCGGAGGAGGCAGGGGCTGGACGGTGACGCTCACACCACTCCTTCGACCGGTCCTCGAGACCCGGCTCTGGTCGCTCCCCCGATGACTCAGGGGAGTCTGGACGGCAGGAGGTCGCGTGTCAACAGTCGGCACCGCAGTTTCATTTCTGTGACCTGACGTGTCCGACGACGGCGCTTCCTCGACTGCGGATCCGTGGACTACGGACGCGTCACGATGGTTGACACGTCGAGTGCCGTGCGCGAGGGTTGTGCCATCAGGTAAGACCGTCGTTTCGGTGCACAGAACGCATGACCCGGATCACCGCACGCCGGGGAACCATGACGGGGCAACCCACGGACTTCTCGAGACGGACCGGAGCCCATGGCACTTCACACGTCCCCCGACGCGCACCGACCTGTGCCGCTGCCGGCCTCGGGGGTGATGGTCCCGCTCGTCACGCCACTGCTCCCCGACGGCCGGGTCGACCTGGACTCGCTGAGCTCGCTCCTCGAGTTCGCGATCGAGGCGGGGGTGGACGGCGCCCTGGTGCTGGGCTCGTCGGGCGAGTGGCTGTGGCTGTCGGCCGACGAGCGCGCGCGGGTCGCAGCCCACGCCGTCGAGCACTACGCGCACCGGACCCACGTGATGCTCGGCGTCCCGAGCCATGGGACGGCAGACGCGGCGAACGCCGCGCGGGACCTCTCGGCGCTGAGGCCCGGCTCCCTGCTCGTGTCGGCCCCCGCAGGGGAGAGGCCGTCGCCCGAGGAGCTGGTCCGCCACTTCGGCGCCGTCGCATCGGTGGTCACGACTCCCGTGGTCGCCTACGAGGTGCCCACACGCGTGGGCACGGTGCTCGGGGCGGCCCTGGTGCGGCGCCTGGGAGAGGCCGGGATGGTCGCGGGCGTCAAGGACTCCTCGGGCGACCTGGTCGGCGGCCGGATGATCAGCGAGGCGACGCGCCACCTGCCCGGCTTCGTCCGCTACTCCGGGTGCGAGCAGTGCATCGACGCCGCGATGCTCGGCGGATACGACGGGACCATCGCCGGACTGGCCAACGTGTTCCCGGAGTTCCACGTCGAGCTGGTCCGCCGAGCCTCGGCGGGCGACTGGGTTGGTGCCTCCGAGCTCCAGTCGGCTGTGGTGTCGCTGCTGGACCTGTACTTCCACGCGCTGCCCGACGCGAGCTTCTCCGCGCAGTTCTTCGCGGTCGTGAAGGAGGCTCTCGTGCAGCGCGGGGTCATCGCCCACGCGACGACCAGCCACCCGCTGACGCCCGCCGACGACGGCATCCGTCGTCACGCCGCCCGGCTTCTCGAGCAAGGGGCAGAGCTGCGCGAGCGGCTGCTGGCGCCCACGGCCCTCCCGGCGCCGTGACCGCACGCGCCCTCGACGTCGGCGACGGCTGGAGCGTCGGGCTCCACGAGGTGGGCAGCGGCGCCGGACCCGTCCTGGCGGTGCTCGGCGGCGTCCACGGCGACGAGCTCGAAGGAGTCGTGGCGGCTCGGCGCGTGCTCGCGCTCGCCGAGCGGCTCGCGGGCGAGGGACGCCTCTCGGGCACACTGCGCGTCGTGCCCGTCTGCAACCCTCCCGCCTTCGAGGCTCAGACACGCACCAGCCCGGTGGACGACGCCAACCTGGCCCGGGTGTTCCCTGGCTCCGCCCAGGGAACGGTGACGAGTCGCATCGCTCACCACCTGACCCACGAGGTGATCCGCGGCGCGGACCTGATGGTGGACCTGCACTCCGCGGGGCTGCACTACTCGATGCCCGTGTTCGCCGGCTACGTCGACGGC
Source organism: Frankiales bacterium (assembly GCA_016125335.1). Classification (NCBI taxonomy): domain Bacteria; kingdom Bacillati; phylum Actinomycetota; class Actinomycetes; order Frankiales; species Frankiales bacterium. Next base: position 28,606 of record WGLY01000021.1, on the reverse strand, counting down.
GTCCCCACAGCGCCACGGTCGGCGGAGGCGGCTGCGGTGTTCGACGCGCCGCTGCTGTGGCGGCACGAGGGCTCGGGCGAGGGACGCAGCATGTCCGCGGCGGAGAGCCTCGGCGTCCCGTCCATCTACGTCGAGGGCAGCGGCGGCGGGGGGCTCGTGGGAACCGACGTCGACGTCTACGTCCGTGGTGTCACCCGCCTCCTGTCGTGGCTGGGCATGACTCCTGACCATCTCGCACCACCGTCGGGGGCTCGGTTGCTGTCCGGGGACGACGGCGATGTCGACGCATCGCTCACGACCCCCGTAGCCGGCCTCTGCGTCACCCGCGTGACGGCCGGGGACGTCGTACAGCCCGGTCAGCTGGTGGCTGAGGTGCTCGACGACCGTGCGGAACTCGTCCACGAGGTCAGGAACCCGCGCCCGGAGCCTGCGTCCGTCATGATGCTGCGACGCACGGCGCGCGTCGTCGCCGGCGACGGCATCGCGATGCTCGGTCCCGTCCCGCGCGACCTGCCCGGAGTGCCCGCGTGAGCGGCGTGACGGGCGACCGGCCGCTGGAGGGCCGCGCCGCGCTCGTCACCGGCGGTGGCACCGGCATCGGCGCGGCGATCTCGGTGCACCTGGCCGATCTCGGTGCCGACGTCGTGATCGCCCAGAGCACCGAGGAGAAGGCGTCGTCGTCCGTCATGCGCCTCCAGGCGCCGGGGAGGTCGCTCTCCGGCGTGGGAGGCGATCTGGCCGGCGCCGACGCGTGCAGACGAGTCGTCGCCACCACGATCGAGCGGCACGGCCGGATCGACATCCTCGTGAACAACGCCGGCGTGACCGGCCCGGCAGCCACCGGGCCGCTGCTGGACTTCACCGACGAGCACCTCGACCGGGTCGTCGACGTCAACCTGAAGGCGGCCTTCCGGTGCGCACGCGAGGCCGCCCGGGACATGGCGCTGCGGGGCTCCGGCGTGGTCGTCAACGTCTCCTCCGTGGGTGCGTACGCCGCGCAGCACCACGCGACCGCCTACGTGGCCGCCAAGGCGGGGATGTCGGGCCTCACCAAGGGGCTCGCCTTCGAGCTCGCGCCGCTGGGCCTGCGAGTCGTGGGCGTGGCTCCCGGCGACATCGACGTGGCGGTGCCACCCCGGCCGGAGGCGGGCACTCCTCTGCGGACGGACTGGTGGGTGCGCAACACGCCGTTGGGCCGTCGGGGGACTCCGGAGGACGTGGCGTCCGTCGTGGCCTTCCTCGTCTCCGACGCGGCTGCTTTCGTCACGGGCGAGACCGTCGTGGTCGACGGCGGCTGGCTCACCTACTAGGCAACCAGAGCGCCACGCACGCGGCAGACCGGGTGGTGGCCGGGAGGTGGATCGATGAGGGTGCTGCAGATCGGCGGCGGCTCCATGGGGACCCGGCGCATGCGCGACCTGCACGGTCGTGCGGGCGTCGAGGTCCGTCTGCTCGACGAGCGTGAGGACCGCCGGGCCCGGGCGCAGGAGCGCTTCGGCGTGCTCGGGTTCGCCGAGCCGGAGGCGGCATGGGCGTGGGACCCGCACGTCGTCGTCGTGTCGACGCCCCCGGACCGCCACGCCGATCTCGTCCGGACGGCGCTCGAGACCGGCCGGCACGTCTTCTCGGAGGCCGACATCTGGCCGGTCGACCCGGTCGAGGTGCAGGTCGCGCAGGACCGCGCGGGCGTCGTGATGGCGCCGTCGGCGACCCTGCTGTTCCATCCGGTCGTCCGTGAGGTGTCCCGCGTGGTCGAGCAGGAGCTCGGCCGCGTGCATGCGTTCGGGTACGTGCTCTCGGTCGACGAGCGCAGCTGGCACCCGGGCGAGGGCGCGGAGTACTACGCCCGGCACCGCTCCACGGCCCCGGCCCGGGAGATGGTGGCCTTCGAGCTGATCGCCCTGCACGGCGTCTTCGGTCCGTTCTCGTCGGTCTCCGGCCGTGTCGACCGGCGGGGCTCGCTGGAGCTGGACGCGGAGGACACCTACAGCCTGCAGCTGCTGACCCGCGACGGCGTGACAGGCCAGCTGACGGTCCTCATGGCCTCCCCGCAGGTGGCGCGCCGGGGCTGGGTGGCCGGCGACGACGGCTTCGTCGCCTTCGACCTGCTGGCCGGCTCGGTCGAGCGCCGGCTGCCGGCTCGGGGCATCGAGGACGAGCGCGTCATCGCGGACTGGGCCGACGCCCTCGAGGGGGTCTACGACGAGGAGATCTCGACGTTCCTCGCTGCCGTCGAGGGTCACGCCGCTTGGCCGTTCGACGCCTCCGCCAGCGCCAACGTCTGCGCCACCCTGGCGGCTGCCGAGCTGTCGATGCTGTCGGGCCGGCACGAGCCCGTCCGACCCGGGATGCGTCCCGCGCCCGTGCCCGACGCCTACGCGGCGACATGAGGCTCCTCCCCGAGGTCCACCTCGTGGGCAGCGGCGCCCTCGGGTTCGGCATGACGGACCCGCACGACTCGCACGTCTACCTCGTCGCTGATGGCGGCGACGCCGTCCTCGTGGATGCCGGCTGCGGCCTGCAGACGGCCGCCATCGCGGCCAGGGTGGCCGCGGCGGGGGTGGCGCCGGGCACGGTGTCGCGCATCCTCCTGACCCACGCGCACGCGGACCACGCGGCGGGTGCGCTCGGCCTCGCGGAGGCTCTCGGCGCGCGGGTCTGCGCGTCGGAGGCGGTGGCTGCCGTGCTCGCCGACGGCGACGAGGTGGCCTCGGGCCTGCGCGACGCGCGTGCCGCCGGGACGTACCCGCCGGAAGTCCGTCTGTCCCCCACCCCGGTCGAGGTGCTGGCCGACGGCGACGAGCTCGCGGTCGGGTCGCTCGTCATCACGGTCCTGGAGACGCCGGGGCACGCGGACGGGCACCTGGTGTACCTCCTCCACGGCCCCGGCGGCCGCGCCGCATTCACCGGCGACCTGGTGTTCTCGCGCGGCAGGGTCGCGGTTCTCTCGACTCCCGACTCCCGTCCCGTCCAGATCGGGGAGAGCATCCGCCGGCTGTCCCGCCACGACCCGGACACGCTCCTGCCGGGCCACGGGTCGGTGGTGCTGTCCGGTGCCGCCGAGCACCTGCGGACGGCGGTCGCCGCCTTCGACGCCGGCGGGCTGCCCCCGCCGCTCGTCACATGACCGCCGTCCCGCAGCGGACCATCGGCGTCGCCGGTCTCGGCTCCATCGGTCGTCGGCACGCGCGGGTGTTCGCCAGCATCGAGGGCGTGTCCGTGGTCGCCTATGACCCCGTGCCGTCGCCACCGGACGACGGCGTCGCGGTGCAGCAGGTCCCCTCGCTGGAGGCGCTCCTGGACCGGGGCCTGACCGGCCTCGTCGTGGCCTCGCCCGACCGGTTCCACGCCGAAGCGACGGTTGCGGCCTGCGAGGCCGGCGTCCCCGTCCTGGTCGAGAAGCCGCTGGCCGCTTCCTCGGCCGAGGCAGGGCGGATCGTGCGGGCGGCGTCGGACGCGGGCGTGCCCCTGCTCGTGGGGTACGTGCTCAGGTCCTACCGCTGCATGCGCCGGGCGCACGGCCTCATCGCCTCCGGCGCGATCGGTGAGCCGGTGTCCTTCCAGGCGATGCTCGGCGCGTACGAGACCCTGGTCGTGGCCCGCAACCGCTTCGGCACCGCCGAGGAGGGCCGGCTGTACTTCGACTACAGCCACGAGTGGGACTACCTGCGGTGGCTCCTCGGACCGGTCGAGGGCGGCTTCGCCCTCGCGCGCGAGGCCGGGGACCTGCCGCTGTCGCAGCCGCCCAACGTCGTGGACGCGGTGCTGTCCCTGCGCTCGGGCGTCACCGGGACCGTCCACCTCGACTACGTGCAGGCGCGCGGCCGCCGCAGCTTCACGGTCGTGGGCGACCGCGGATCGGTCTCGGTCGACGTCGGGACCGGGACGGTGATGGTCGTGCGAGGCGCCGCACCGCCGAGCGTCGAGGATCACGGGCAGGCGCGGGACGCCGCGTTCCGCGACCAGGCCGAGCACTTCCTGCGGGTCGCCGACGGTCGGGAGGCCCCGCGTGCCGACGCCCACGACGGGCTCGCCGCCGTGTGCGTGGCCGAAGCGTTGCGGGAGTCCGCCTCGACCTGCGCATGGCAGCTCGTGCGGGAGCCCGTGGCGACCGAGACCTGAGAGCCGCGCCCGGGCACCGCGTCAGTGCGCGGTCCACCCGCCGTCGACGGGGATGTTGACCCCCGTCACGTAGTCCGACGCGTCCGAGGCGAGGAACACCACCGGTCCCTTGATGTCATCGGGGCCCGCGAGGCGTCCCAGCGGCACGCGCTGCTGGTAGTTCCGCACGAACTCCTCCGGTTGGTCCGGGGTCGCCAGCCCTCCGGGGCTCAGGCAGTTCACCCGCACTCCCGCCGGCGCGTAGAACATGGCCAGGTAGCGGGTGAAGCTGATCATCCCGCCCTTGTCGTACGCGTAGAAGGCGGGATTGGTCATGCCGGTGTCGCCGTACAGCGAGAAGTCGGGACCGACGACGCCGTAGATCGACGCGATGTTGATGATCGAGCCGGAGCGCTGCTCCACCATCACCTCTCCGACCTCGCGGGTCATGAGGAACAGCCCGGTGGAGTTGACCGTCGACGTCGCGACCCACTGCTCCCGCGACGTGTGGTCCATGTCCCCGCCACCACGCGCCACCGCGTTGTTGACCAGCACGTCGATGCGGCCGTGGGCGCGCCGGACGTCGTCGCGCACGGCCCTGACCGACTCCTCGCGAGTGAGGTCGAGCGGGTGGGCGGTCGCGGACAGGCCCGCCGACCGCAGCTCCTCCGCCGCGGCCTCGCAGGCGTCGACGCCGCGGGCCGCCAGGACGACGTGCGCACCCGCCTCGGCGAGCGCCTGGGCGATGTGGCGGCCGTAGAGACCGGCACCACCGGTCACGATCGCCACGCGACCGTCCAGGGAGAACCTGGCCTCACACCTGTCCACGCAGCACTCCCTCGATGTCCTGGGCCGTGATCACGGTGACCTCGGGCGCCCCGTCCGTCGCGACCAACCGTTCGAGGGCGCCGGAGTCCTTCCAGCCGGCGCCGGTGGCGACCAGCACCACGCGGTCGTCCGGGCCGAGGCGCCCGGCGCGGGCATCCGCCAGGGCGCCGGCGAGCGCCGTGGCGCCGGCCGGCTCGACCAGGAGCCCGTCCTCGCGTGCGAGCAGCCGCTGCGCCTCGTCGACGTCGGCGTCGTCGACCTCGGTGAGGTGGCCGGACGAGCCGGTGACCGCCTCGGCGGCGCCGGGGCCGTCGAACAGCACTGCGACCTGCAGGCCGGACACCCGCGTCGTGACCGGGCCCGGCAGCCCCGAGAAGTCCCCGTGGAGCGCGCGACGCAGCGTCGCGCACCCGCTGGGCTGCACGGCGACGATGCGCACGCCGTCAGCAGCCGCGCGGAACCCGCGACCCAGTGCCGACAGCAGGCCCCCGCCGCCCACCGGGCAGTAGACGACCGTGGTGGACGGTCGCGCCTCGGCGATCTCGTACGCGATGGTCGCGGCCCCCTCCATCGCCTCCGGCGAGTAGGCGCCGCCCGTCAGGAAGGGCAGCACGCCGTGCTGCGCGGCGTGGTCCGCGACCGCACGGGCGGCCGTGCGGGTGGAGCCGGCGTCGTGGCCGATGCCATCGACGAGCAGCACCCGCGCGCCGAGGGCGCGGATCTGCAGGAGCTTCTGCGGGGCGACGTCCGACAGGGAGAACAGGGTGAGCGGGAGGCCTGCTCGGGCCGCGTACGCCGCGGCCGCCGCACCGCCGTTCCCGGACGACGTCCCCGCCAGCCCGGCGAGGCCGCGCTCCACGGCCAGCGTCACCCCCACGGAGGCGATGCGGTCCTTGAACGACCCTGTGGGGTTGAGGTGCTCGCACTTGACCTCCGCGGACTCGACGCCCAGCAGCGAGCGCGCGCGGTCGCCCAGGGGCACGAGCGGCGTCCCGCCCTCGCCGAGCGAGACGGCACGTGCGGGGTCGCGCACGGGCAACCGGTCGCGCCAGCGCCACATGCCCGAGACGCCCTCCACCGGGGCCACGCGAGAGGTCGTGTAGTCGACGACCAGCTCGCCGCCGCAGGTCTCGCACGAGTACCGGAGCGGACCCGGCGCGCGGGTGCGGCCGCACGCCCGGCAGCGCAGCTCCCAGTGATCCCTGCCCACAGTGCTCCCGTCCGTCCCCGGCCCGCGCACGAGTCCTGTCCGTGCCCGTGTCAGACCGTCATCGGCACCGCGTGCCGTGGCAGCGACGAGACGTCCACGGGGCAGATGCCCGGGGTCGCGACCTCGATGACCTCGCCTGCGACGTCCTCGTACGCACCGCGCCAGGCTAGGGCGCCCTTGACCACGACGATGGAGGCTCTGCGCACGTCGACCCCCACGGACGAGAGCTGCTCGGCGTGGAACGGTGGGGTCGCCCGCTCCGTCACGACGAGGGTGTTGCCCCTCACCGACAGGACGGCGGTGGCGCCCATCGAGAACGAGCGCCCCGCCATGTAGTAGCCCTCGGCCCGGTAGGCGCCGTCGGTGAGCCGTTCGACGGTGCCGCTGACGCGGACCGGCGCGCCGTGGAGCCGGTCGGTCTTGCCGCCCACCACCGTGTCGATGCGCGCACCCACGCCGAGCCGGTGCGCCTCGAGCGCGACCTCCCGGTCGGCCAGGGTCACGACCGCCCCGGTGGCACCGGCGCGCAGCAGCTCGCGCAGCAGAGCCGTGCCGTCGCCGGGGCTCCCTCCGCCGATGTTGTCCGCGACGTCGGCCAGGAAGACGGGCCGACGGTGGGACTCGAGCGCCCGGGCGACGGCCGCGGCGGGTGCATCGCGCACCACGGCGAACTCCTCCGCATGCGCGGCGATGTCCGCCACCGTCGCGTCCAGCACGTCGTCCGCAGCTGCCTCGGATCCCTCGTCGTAGACCGCGAGCACGCTCATGCCCGCTCGCTCCACGTCGCTGTAGCCGAACCCGCCGACGATGGACACGCGGGCGATGCCCGCCTCGCGGGCCCGGACGGTCGCAGCCTCCTGCAACCGCCTCATGGGGCCGTCGGAGGTCGCCTGCGCGAGCGGGCACACGAGGAGCGGCAGCTTGCGCAGCCCCGTGCGGAGACGGCGACCGCGCAGGACCTCCGTCATGAGCCCGGCCACCTCGGCGCCGCGCTCCCGCATGTCGACGTGCGGGTAGGTGTCGTAGCTCACCAGCACGTCGCTGGAACTCACGAGCTCGGGCGAGGGGTTCGCGTGCAGGTCGAGGACCGCCCCCACGGGGATCTCCCCCGCCACGTCGCGCACGACGGAGAGCGTGGCAGCCTCGACGTCCTCGACACCGGAGGCGACCATGGCTCCGTGGAGGTTGACGAGCAGACCGTCCAGCGGCCCGGCGGCGCGCAGTCCGTCGCGGACCCGGTCAAGCAGGTAGTGGATCGCCTCGGACTCCGTGGGGCCTGACGGCCAGGCGCCCGCCGAGAGGACGGGGACCAGCTCGAGGTCCGGATCGTCGTAGAAGCCGCCGATGACGGTCCCCGTGCCGTAGTTCGCCGACGCCAGGTCCTCTCCCGCCGCGAGCTCGAAGGCTCGGTAGTCCGCGAGCGTCGTCGGGCGGTTGGAGAAGGTGTTCGTCTCGTGCCACATGCCGACGACACCGACGCGGTGGGTCACGGGCGCTCCGCCCCCACCGCCTGGTCGAATCGCTCCAGCGTGTCGGCCAGCTCGTCCGGCCCATGAGCGGCTGACACGTACCAGATGCCGCGACCGGCCACCCACAGCCCGTGATCGGCCAGGCGGTCCGCCAGCGCGGCGTAACGGACCAGGTCGAGGCTCTGCAGCTCGCGGAGGTCGTGCACCCTCTCGGGCGAGCCGAACGACACGTGGAACGCGGCCGGAACGCCCTGCACGTGCAGGTCGAGACCGCGGGCCTCACCGATCTTGCTCAGCCCGCTCATCAGCTCCGCGCCGTACTGCTCCACGCGCTCGTAGGGCGGTTCCCGGTCGAGCTCCTGCTGGGTGGCCACCACCGCGGCCGCGGCCATGACGGCCGCGTTGAAGGTGCCGGAGTGGTTCACCCGCCCTGTGCCCAGAGGCTCGAGCAGGTCGGCACGGCCCAGCAGTGCGCCCACCGGCCAGCCGCCCGCCATCGCCTTGCCGTAGGTGGCCAGGTCCGGCGTGACGCCGTAGCGCGCGGCGGCACCGCCGCGCGCGAGCCGGAAGCCGGTGATGACCTCGTCGAAGACGAGGACCACTCCGTGCGCGTCGCACAGCTCGCGCACGCGCTCGAGGTAGCCGGGACGGGGCTCGATCGACCCGGCGTTGATCATGACGGGCTCCATGATCACCGCAGCGACGGTGTCGCCCACCGAGGTGAGGAGCTGCTCCAGCGCCGCGGCGTCGTTCCACGGCAGCACGTAGGACTCGGCCAGGCTCGAGGCGAGCTGCCCCTCGCTGGCCGGGACTGCCCGACCGCCGTCGAGACCCATGAGCACGTTGTCCAGCCACCCGTGGTAGTGACCTTCGAAGTGCACGAAGTGCGTCCGCCCCGTCGCCGCCCGTGCCACGCGGAGTGCGGCCTGGACGCACTCGGTCCCGGTCGCCCCGAGGCGTCCCTGATCGGCCCACCCCACCGCGGCGAGCAGGCGCTCGACGGCGTCCACCTCGAGCTCGTGCTGGGCGCCGTACACCATGCCGCGCTCGCAGGCCGAGGCCACCGCGCGACCGACCCCCGCGTGGGCGTGGCCGAGGAAGCACGGCCCCTGGCCGAGGACGTAGTCGACGTACTCGTTGCCGTCGACGTCCCACATCCGCGGCCCGGCCGCACGGTCGAAGAACACCTGCGGCGCCGAGAGCCGGACGTTCGAGTTGACCCCGCCGGGGATGGAGCGCAGGGCCCGCTCCCGCAGGAGCACCGACTGGTTCCGGATGGGGCTGTCAGCCACGCGGGGCTCTCCCTTCGAGGCCCGGGCACCGTGCCGGGAGCCGGCTGCGAGGACCAGTCTGTTCTAGTAGATGGAACAGCGCTCATCACTAGATGAAACATCGTGGACGGTAGCCGCGACCGGGCGCTCCGGTCAAGAAGCCCGAGGGGCCGACCGGGACGAGACGACGATGATCAGGCGGGGAAGCCCTGGTAGCTCTTGACCAGGGTGGTGGCGGTCTTCTGGAGCTGGCGGACGACCGCGGGGACGGCAGCCTCGGACAGCCGGTTGGACGGGGCGCTCACGCTCAGGCCGGCGAGGAAGGGCAGGCCGCGCAGGGGCACGGCGACGCACCTGCCGTCCGACTGCGCCTCCAGGTCGTCGAGCGCGAACCCCTGCTCGGTCACCTTCGCGATCTCGCTCAGGTAGGCCGTGGGGGTCGTGATGGTGCGCGGGGTGAACGACGGCATCCCTTCGCCCGCAAGGATGGCGAGCACCCTGTCCTGCGGAAGGCCGGCGGCGATCACCTTCCCGAGAGCGGTGGCGTGCAGCGGCCCACGGTCGCCGACGCGGGCGGCCAGCCGCATCATCTGCTGGCACTCGACGACGGCGACGTGCACGACCTGCCCGCCGTCCAACGTCCCGATGTTGACCGTCTCGTTCAGCCGGTCGCGCAGCTGCTCGAGCACCGGCTGAGCCCGCTCGAGGAACAGCTCCATCTGCCGGGTGCGCTGCGGGCGGAACGCCAGGCCCAGCCTGAACAGCCCGGTCTCGGCGTCGCGCTCGGCGTAGCGACGGGCCTCGAGCGCCAACAGGTAGCGGTAGGCCGAGCTCTTGGGCAGATCGGTCGCTGCGGTCACGTCGACGAGCGAGACCCCGTCCGGCTCCGTCTGCAGCAGGTCGAGGATGTCGCACACGCGCTCGACCGCGCGGATGGGGTACATGGCGCCGCCACTCTGGCTCTCGCTCGCGCCCATGCTGACTGCTCTTCCTCGACTAGATCCACCCGTGCCGACAGTTGGCACGGCACTTCCAATCAATGGAACCCGTCGCTACTGTAGCCCGGGCACCCAGCCGGTGGAGAGGGTAGTAGATGATCACGCTCAGCAGCGACGAACTGGAGCGGGCCGAACGGCGCCTCCTCGAGCTGGTCCCCGGGGGGACCCAGCTGCTGTCCAAGCGGCCGGAGCAGTTCGCCCCCGGCCAGTGGCCGCGCTTCTACCAGCGGGCGAAGGGCGCGCGGGTCTGGGACGTGGTCGGCCGCGAGTTCCTCGACATGAGCACCAGCGGCATCGGCACGTGCACGCTCGGCTTCGCCAACGACGAGGTCGACGCCGCCGTGCACCAGGCGGTCGACCGCGGCTCGATGACCACGCTCAACTGCGCCGAGGACCTCGAGCTGGCCGAGCTGCTCATCGAGCTGCACCCCTGGGCGGACATGGTCCGCTACGCACGCACGGGCGGCGAGGCGATGACCGTCGCGGTCCGCCTGGCCCGGGCGGCGACGGGCCGGTCCCTGGTCGCCTTCTGCGGCTACCACGGCTGGCACGACTGGTACCTCGCGGCCAACCTCGCCGGCTCGGCGGAGCTCGACGGCCACCTCCTTCCGGGCCTCGAGCCCCTCGGCGTCCCGCGGGAGCTCGTGGGCACGGCCGTGCCCTTCCGGTACAACCGGCTCGAGGACCTCGAGGAGATCGTGCGCTCGAGGGGGAGCGAGCTGGCTGCCGTCGTCATGGAGCCGGTGCGCGGGAGCGCGCCGGAGCCCGGCTTCCTCGAAGGTGTGCGCGATCTCGCCCACAGTGCCGGGGCCGTGCTGGTGTTCGACGAGGTGACCAGCGGTCTGCGGCTCAACACCGGCGGTGTGCACCTGACCTATGGCGTCGATCCTGACGTCGCGGTGTTCGCGAAGGCCCTCGCCAACGGCTTCCCCATGGCCGCGATCATCGGCGTCGAGAGCGTGATGGAGACCGCCCAGCGCTCCTTCGTGAGCAGCTCCTACTGGACCGAGCTCGTGGGGCCGGTCGCGGCGATCGCCACGCTCACGCTCCACCGGCAGCTCGACGTCGGCCGCCGGCTGGCGGAGCTGGGCGACCGCGTCCAGCAGGGGTGGCTCGATGCAGCCGCCCGGGCCGGGATCGGAGTCTCCGTCAGCGGGATCCCACCGTTGTCGCACCTGGCGTTCCACGACGAGCCACAGGCGACGGCCACCCTGTTCACCCAGGAGCTCCTCGACCGCGGGTTCCTCGCCGGACGGTCTTTCTACGCGTCGTTCGCGCACACCGACGAGGACATCGACGCCTACCTCGACGCCGTCGACGACGTGTTCGAGACCCTCGCCGCCAGCCTGGCCTCCGGCACGGTCACCCAGCGGCTGCGCGGACCCGTGGCGCAGACCGGTTTCACCCGCCTCACTTGAGCCGGAGGGAACAGCCGCAACCCTCGGCCGCCAGGGCTCAGGCCACGTTGCCGCGGCGCATCTCCCGCTCGACGTCGGCCTCGGTGATGGGACGGCGCACGAAGTTCTCCCAGAACCCGATCGCGATGGCGATGCCCCACCCGGCCATGACCCAGCCCGGCCAGAAGTAGCCTGCGCCGGACCACCACCACACGAGGGTGAGGAACGCGTTCACCACCACGTAGACCACGAGGTGGCCCTGGAAGTCGCGCTTGGCCTTGAGCCTCTTGAGGGCCAGCTCGTGCGCGCGCTGCTCCGGAGTCGGAGCGCTCGGGGGAACGTAGGGAACGCTGCCGCTGGACATGGCGACCTCCCGCCTGACGGCCACGCGGACGGGGCTCGGCACGCCCTGGGCACGACGCCTGCGGGCGGTCCCCGCCCTGCCCCCATGGTCCCGCCGCCCGCCGCTCCGACGCACGCCGTGAAGGCGGAGCCCGTCGCGATCCGGTCGCCCCTGTCGGCGCGCGAACCTTCGCTGCCTCACGACCTCCTGATCGCTCCGCCCCTCACCTCATCTGTCGCGAGCTCCTGGAACAGAGAAGTCCCGGGACATCCGATAAGGACGTCCCGGGACTTCACAATGGCGCGCCCGAGAGTGCCCTGTTTCACGACCTATTTATCGGGTGTCCCACGTCCTGGTTATCGCTGATCGGCAGCGTCTGGGCGTGTGTCCAAGCAGCGGGTGATCGTCGAAGCGGTCCTGTCCGGCAAGTCCCAGCGCGCGGTCGCGGCCCTGTACGGCGTCTCGCAGCCGCGGGTGTCGCAACTGGTCGCAGCCTGGCGTGCTGGGGGCTGGGAGGCCCTCGAGCCGCGCCCGTACCGCTACCCCGGCACATAAGGAAGTCCCGGGACATCCGATAAGGACGTCCCGGGACTTCACAACGCGCGCCCGAGAGGACTCGAACCTCTAACCTTCTGATCCGTAGTCAGATGCTCTATCCATTGAGCTACGGGCGCATGGCCACAAGGCCGTGGGGGAGTCTAGCCGCAGCCTCGGGCGTTCCGGAAATCGCGTTCGGCGGCGTTCGCGAGCCCCGGGGACGCCGAAGGGCAGGCCCTCACGGACCTGCCCTTCGTGAGCGCGGAGGCGGCGGGATTTGAACCCGCGAGGGGCTTTGAGACCCCAACCCGCTTAGCAGGCGGGCGCCATCGACCGGACTAGGCGACGCCTCCAGGCACCGGAACCGCGCCTGTCGGCGCCGTCACCGGCCCGCACAGGGTACCGGACCCCGCAGGCCCCTCCTGCACGCCCGGGCAGGCGGTCCGACGACGTCCCACCAGGGCCGACGCCGGCGTCGCGCGGTGGCGGCGCGCCGGCCCGAAGGACGCGTCGCCCACCCCGGCGGCAGGGCCGGACGGACGCGCCGCCGACCCCGTCGGCCCGGCCGGTCGCGACCGGAATGCGACAGATCCCCGTTCCGCGCCGGCCCGCGGCGCGGCAGAGTGGGAGCGGTCACACCGGGCACGGGAGCGAGTCGGGGAGGGGAGCCGTGGAGCCAGTCCGCATCGGGGTCGTCGGGTACGGGCTGGGGGGCCGCGTGTTCCACACGCCGCTGATCGCCTCGGCGCCCGAGCTCGAGCTCGTCGGCGTCGTCACCCGCGACGCCGACCGCCGCGGCCAGCTCGAGGCCGACCACCCCGGGCTGGCGGCCTACGACGACCTGCGCGCCCTGGCCGACGCCGGCGCCGAGGCGGTGGCGATCTCCTCGCCCAGCGGCACCCACACCCGCCTTACCGACGAGGCTCTCGCCCTCGGACTGCACGTGGTGTGCGACAAGCCGCTCGCGCTCGACGCCCCGAGCGCGGCCGCGAGCATCGCGAAGGCGGCGGACGCCGGGCGCATCCTCACCGCCTTCCAGAACCGGCGCTGGGACTCCGACTTCCTCACCGCGCGACGCATCCTCGACGAGGGCGCGCTCGGACGCGTCTACCGCTTCGAGTCCCGGTTCGAGCGGTGGTCGCCGGGAGCACCCCGTGCCTGGTGGCGGGCCGAGCTGCCGCCCGAGGAGGGCGGGGGAGTGCGCCTCGACCTCATGACCCACCTCGCCGACCAGGCCGTGCAGCTGTTCGGCCCCGTCACGCGCGTGTACGCCGAGATCGCCACGCGCCGCTCGGCCAGCACCGCGGACGACGACGTCGTCGCGCTGCTCACCCACGCCGACGGCACCAGCTCCGAGCTCTACGCCAACACCATGTCCGGCGACCCCAGCCGGCGGATGCGCCTGCTCGGCACCGAGGGCGCCTACGTCGTCGGCGGCGTCGACGGGCAGGAGGAGGCGCTGCGGCAGGGCCGCACCCCGGCGTCCGAGGGCAGCCTGTGGGGCCGCGAGCCGCAGACGTCGTGGGGCCGGGTGGTGCGCGGCAACGAGGTGACGACGATCCCCACCGAGCGCGGCCGGTGGGACCTCTTCTACCCCGCGTTCGCCGCCGCCGTGCGCGGGCAGGGGCCGCTGCCGGTCGACCCGGCCGAGGCCCTGGGCGTGCTGCGCGTGCTCGACGCCGTGGCGACCAGCGCCGCCGAGCACCGCGTGGTCGACGTCGGCTGACCGCGGCGACGGCCGGCAGCCGGGACGTCAGTCGAAGATCGACTCGCGGTAGGCCTCGCGCTCCTGGCACGCGGCCTTGATCCGCTCGAGCTGCTCGTCGCTGCACTCGAGGCCGAACACGTCGCGCACGAACTCGGGCAGGTCGGGCCGGTAGTCGTGCGCCCAGGCCTTGTAGGAGCCGGGCAGCTGGGCGTTCTTCATGTCCACCAGCAGCTGGAAGAACGTGGTCACCGGGCGCCAGCGCATCGACGACGGGATGCCGCGCGGCGAGCGGCCGGCCACCTCCTGCATCCGCGGGCGCTCGGGCCCGAGCCAGTCCGGGCGACGGGCCAGCAGCGGCACGCCGAACTTGGTGACGCCGTCGTTGTCGTGGCTGAGCAGCACGTAGCGCACCTTGTTGCGCGCGGTGCCCAGCGCCAGGAACTGCTCGTAGTCGTTGACCACCGCGACGATGCTCTTGTCGACGTCGGGCCGGTCCGGGCCCACCAGCTCGTGCCGCCACCCGCTGGCCTCGGGCGTGCCGATCCACAGCGCGCGGTCGATGCCGAGCGCCTCGGGACCGAGGGTGCCCCAGCCCTCGAACGCGGCCTGGCTCGTGTGCGCGCCGAGCGACTCGCCGAACACCACCACGCGCGGGCGCATCTCCGGCTCCATGCCGCGGATGCGCTCGAGCACGCGCAGCCACAGCAGGCGGTTCTGCTCCTTGGCCTGGCCCACCTTGCCCAGCGAGAGCGGCGAGGGCCGCTTGGAGTACTGCAGCGTCACCGACGCCATGTCGCCGCGCGTCATGTACTGCGTGGCCGCCGTCGCGACGTAGTTGACGTAGCCGGTGCCGGTGGGCGAGACCAGCATGATGAGCCGGCGCGACCACGCGTCGGTGCGGTCCATCTCGGCGAGCGCGAGGGCCACGCGCTCCTGCGGCGTGGGGGCGCTGTCGAGCCCCACGAAGATCTGGATCGGGGTGGCCGCGGCCTCCTCCTGCATCACGGTCCTGATCGAGAGCTCGGGTCGCACGGCGTCGCCCGGGAAGGTCGGGCCGTCCACGACGGGCTCGGGGCGCACGTAGGTGATCACGTGCCGCCGGCCCTCGCGCCCCAGCGTCGACCACGGCACCGCGCTCTCGGGGTTGCCGCTGACGAACGGGGTGGTGAACAGCCCCGCCGCCTCCTCGTCGATCCCGGGGTCGTACGCCGACGTGCCGCTCTCGATGCGGTGCATCGCCTGGTTCCACAGCTGCTGGGTGCCCACCACGAGCCCGGTCAGCGCGACGGCGTGGCCCGCCCGGCGCCAGGTGGCCTCCGAGCCGGGGAGCACCCGGCTGCCCACCGAGCCCAGCTCGCGGGCGAGGAGGTTCTCGCCGGCCGCGAGGCCGGCGAGCGCGAGCACCACACCGGCCCCGGCGGCCAGACCGAGCAGCGGGTTGGACCGCGCCGGGTCGGCGAAGTGCTCGGGCGGCGTCTCGCGCTGGCGGATGCTCTCGAGCACGGCTGCCGTGGCGAGCCCGACCGGCACCGCGATCGGCAGCCGCTCGAGCCGGCCGTCGGCGCCGATCGCGTCGTCGATCTCGTGGGTCACGAACATCGCGCCGGCGAGCAGCGACGCGGCGAACCCCGTGACGCCCAGCCGCCACCCGGCCTGGCGCAGCGCGCTGCGCAGCGTGCTCTCGTGCGCCCGCAGCCCAACGACGGCGACCAGCCCGAACCCCAGCGGCACCACCGCGAGGTCGACCAGCAGCGTGGCGAACTTCTGGCGCTGGTCGTCCGACCACGACTCGGGCAGCGGCAGCGCCGTCGACATCGCGGTGCCGGCGGCCTCGATCGCGTCCTGCGACACGACGGTGAGCAGGAAGTGCGTGCCGGTCGCGAGGCCGGTGATCAGCCCCTGGTCCATCCAGCTGCGCTCGGACAGCGAGCGGGTGAAGGTGCCGGGGACCACCCCCGACGCGACGCCGAGCGCCACCTGCTGGCTCGGTGCGACGATGTCCGGCCTGACCATGGGGACTCCCGGTGCGACGCCGACGACTGACATCTGGGACCGTAGGCCATCGAGGGCGCCGAAGGGTGGGTCGATGGTCAGGACGATCAGTCGTTCTCTCGGCGCGACCGCCCTCGTCGCCGGCGTCATCGTCGGCACCCTCGTGCTCGGGGTCCCGGGCGCCATCGTGGGCGTGCTCATCACGATGATGGGCTTCCAGGCCCTCACCCGCGGCGTCGAGGGCACGGCGTACGTCGTCACCGGCATCGTCACCACCGCCGGGCTGGCCGTCATCGCCTGGCGTCACTCCCTATCGTGGACCGACCTCGGCGTCGGGCGATCCACCTGGGTCACCGGCATCCTGTGGTCGCTGGGGATCGTGCTCGTCGTCGGCAGCGTGATCGGCATCGCGGGCAGCATCCCGCGGCTGCACCACCTCTTCGCCGACGACCGGGTCACCGAGGTCGCCGGCGCGGTCACCGCCCGTCGCGTGCTGCTCGACATCCCCTTCGGCACGGTGCTCATCGAGGAGTTCGCGTTCCGTGGCGTGATGCTCGCGCTCGTCACCTCGATCTCCGGCACGGCGTGGGCGGTGGTGGTGACGTCGCTGCTGTTCGGCGTGTGGCACATCAGCCCGGCGCTGGAGATGCACGACGCGCACCGCAGCACCAGCGGCCCGGCCTGGACCACCGTGCTCTCCACCGTAGTGGTCACGGCCCTGGCCGGATCGGTGTTCGCGTTCTTCCGGCTCTACACCGCGAGCCTGTTCCCGCCGTCCGCGCTGCACTGGGCCGGCAACGGCACCGGGGTGGTCGTGGGCTGGTGGGTGCACCGCCGTGCGCGGGCGCACCTCGCCGACGTCATGGACGAGCCGGTCGACGCGCCGGACGACCCGGACGACGCCGTCTGACCGCGGGGCGGCGAGCGCTCAGCCGCGCAGGATCGGGCGGGTCATGCACGTGGGCCCGCCCTCGCCCTTGTCGCTCTGCTCGGAGTCGAAGGTGTGGACCTCGACGCCGCGCTCGCGCAGCGCCGCGGCCGTGCGCACGTTGCGCTCGCCCATGACGACGACGCCGGGCGCCACGGCGAGCACGTTGCAGCCGAGGGTGGCGTACTCCTCGTCGTCGACCGGCACCCAGTCGATGCCGCGGCGCGAGAGGGCGCGCAGCAGGGCGACCGGGGCGAGGCGCTCGTAGACGACGGCGAGGTCCTCGCGCACGGGCGAGATGAGCGACATCAGGTGCAGGCAGTACTCCGGCCCCTGGTCGTGCGGGACGTCGAACACCTCGACGCCGACGCCGTCGGCGGCGAGGATCCCGCGCAGCTGGTCGACCGCGGCCTCGTTGGTGCGGTAGCTGCGGCCGATGGCGACGGTGTCGTCGTCGAGCCAGAACATGTCGCCGGCGTCGGCGGTCGCCTCGCCCACCAGGCGCCCCACCGTGGGGACGCCGGCCAGCTCGAGGCCGGCCACGAGGTGCTCGGCCTCGCCCACCCGCGCGGCCTTGGCCGAGCGGAAGGCCACCGTGCCGGACGGGATCACGAACGCCGGGTCGTAGACGAACACCGCGTCCGGGAGCCCCGGCACCGGGTCGAGCTCGACGACCTCCGCGCCGAGGCCGCGCAGCGTGGCGACGAACGCCGCGTGCTGCGCGGCCAGGGCGTCGAGGTCGGGGGCCTGCCAGTGCGCCGCCTCGTACTGCGCGACGACGTCGGGCCCGCCGGTGAGCGGGCGGCGCACCGCCACCCGGCGCAGCCGGGCCACCGAGGAGCGGACTCCGTAGACGTGGGTGCTCGTGGCCTGCTCGCTCATGGGCGGTCACCCTGCCAGGTCGGCAGGGTGCACGCCACGGTCGGGCGCGGCCGCAGCGGCGCTGCGGGGACGGGCACGCTCAGTAGCGGGGCCGCGGCATCGCGTCCGGGGCGGCCGGCCACCAGCCGCGCTCGTCCGGGTAGTCCTCGTAGTGGCCACCGGTCGAGGTGTCGCGGCCCAGGAACGGCGCCAGGGTGGCGACGGCGACGAGCACGATCAGCAGGATGAGGGGAGCCATCCGACTCACTTCCTTCGTTCGGTCCAGGGTCCCCCTGACGGGGACCCGATACCAGGGTGAGCGCTCAACTATGAAAGGACAAGCAACAATCACTTCACTTCCCTTCAGGAATGGTGAACAATGACGGGGTGCTCGACATCCGCCGCCTCCAGGTCCTCGCCGCCGTCGTCGACACCGGGTCCGTCACCGGTGCCGCCACCCGCCTCGGCTACACGCCGTCGTCGGTGAGCCAGCAGGTCTCCGCCCTCGAGCGCGACACCGGGCTGGCCCTGCTGGAGAAGAACGGCCGCGGCATCCGGCCCACCGAGGCCGGCCGCCTGCTCGCCGAGCACGCCACCCAGGTGCTGCGCGCGGTGGAGGACGCCGAGCTCGCCATGGAGGACCTGCGCGCCGGGCGCGCCGGCCGGGTGCGCGTGATGTCGTTCGTCTCCGCCGGCGACTCGCTGCTGCCCGCCGCCGTGGCGCACCTGCGCCGCACCCGGCCCGGCCTGCACGTCGCCACCACGGTCGGCGAGACCGAGGACGCCTACGAGGCGCTGCGCTCGAGCCGCATCGACGTCGCGCTCGTGCTCGAGCCGTTCGGGGTCCGGGAGGCGCCCGACGACGACCTCGTGCGCGTGCACCTGCTCGACGACCCCTACCGCGCGATGCTGCCGGACGGGCACCCGCTGGCCGACCACGAGACGGTCGAGCTCACCGACCTCGCCCACGAGGACTGGGTCGCGGCGCTGGGCGGCAACGGCTTCTGCCGCGACGACACCGTCGAGCTGTGCCGGCGGGCCGGCTTCTCGCCCACGTTCGTCGCCCACGCCGTGGAGTTCTCGGCCGCGCAGGCCTATGTCGCGGCCGGCATCGGCGTGGGGCTGGTGCCCGTGCTGGCCCTGGGCGCGGTGCACCGCGGCTTGGTCGTCCGTCCGCTGCGCCACGCGCCCGAGCCGCGCCACGTGTGGGTGGTCACCCGCCCATCGGGCGCGACGTCGGCGGCGGTGGTCGCCACGGTGCAGGCGCTGCGCCTGGCGGCCGAGGCGCACGTGCGCCTCAACGGCGACAAGGCCGACCTCGTGAGCACCTCCACGGTCGCCTGAGGTCCGGCGCCGGTCCCCCGGCGACCGCACTGTCGATCCGCGGCACCGCCGTTCGTACAGGGGGTGAGAGGCTGCGCCCGCGGCCACGACGAGAGGACCTCGCGATGCCCCACTACCTCATGTCGGTCTGCTACCCGGCCGACGCCGTCCGCCCCGACGACGAGCGACTCGCGCGGATCTTCGCCGACGTCGACGCCCTGCACCGGCAGATGAGGGACGCCGGCGTGTGGGTGTTCAGCGGCGGCCTGCACGACCCGTCGTCGGCCACGGTCGTGGTCGACCGCGACGGCGACCCGCTGCTCACCGACGGCCCGTTCATCGAGGCCAAGGAGCAGGTCGGCGGCCTCACCATCCTCGAGCTCCCGGACCTCGACGCCGCGCTCGAGTGGGGCCGGCGCATGTCGCACGCGATCGGCGTCCCGATCGAGGTGCGGCCGTTCGAGCACGCCTGGGCCTGACCGCCGGGGCCGGCGTCGGAGAAAATGTCGATCGCGCCGGCACGCGTTCGTGCACTGAGCGAGAGGCCGGAACGACCGGCCTGCGCAGCGAGAGGACCACGCAGATGCCCCAGTACCTGCTCTCCGTCCACAACGACGGCACCAGCCCCTACGCGACCGAGGAGGAGATGCAGGCCGCCTTCGCCGCGACCGGCGTCTTCAACGACGAGCTCCAGGCCGAGGGGGCGTGGGTGTTCGCCGGCGGCCTCGAGCCGCACACCACGGCCAAGGTCGTGCGCACCAAGGGCGGCAGCGTCGTGACCACCGACGGCCCCTACCTCGAGGGCAAGGAGCACATCGGCGGCTTCTGGATCGTCGAGGCGCCCGACGAGGACGCCGCGCTCGCCTTGGCGGCCCGCGGCTCGATCGCCTGCCGCGGCGACGTCGAGGTGCGCGCGTTCCAGGGCATCGCCTGATCGCGACGCCGATGTCGAGCGCCGACGAGGTGGAGCGCGTCTTCCGCGCGGACTACGGCCGCGCGGTCGCCACCCTCGCCCGCCTCGTCGGCGACATCGGCCTGGCCGAGGAGGCCGTGCAGGAGGCGTTCGCGGTGGCGCTCGAGACGTGGCCGCGCACCGGCGTCCCCCCGAGCCCGACGGGATGGATCGTCACCACCGCGCGCCGGCGTGCCATCGACCGGGCGCGCCGCGAGGCCACGCGCGACCAGCGCCACCGTCAGGCCGCCCTGCTCCAGGGCGCCACGGGCACGACCGGCGAGCCGGAGGAGGCCGAGGTGCTCGACGACGACGTGCTGCGCCTGGTGTTCACCTGCTGCCACCCCGCCCTCGCCCAGCCCGCCCAGGTGGCGCTGACGCTCAAGCTCGTCGCCGGCCTGGCGACCCCCGAGATCGCGCACGCGTTCCTGGTGCCGGAGCCGACGATGGCCCAGCGCATCGTGCGCGCCAAGAACAAGATCCGCGACGCGCACATCCCCTACCGCGTGCCCGAGGACGCCGAGCTGCCCGACCGGCTCGCCTCCGTGCTCGCCGTCGTCTACCTCGTGTTCAACGAGGGGTACGTCGCGAGCACGGGCGACCGGCTCGACCGCGCCGACCTCGCCGACGAGGCGGTGCGCCTCGGCCGCCTGCTGCTCTCGCTCATGCCGGACGAGCCCGAGGTGCGCGGGCTGCTCGCGCTCATGCTGCTCGCCCAGTCGCGCCGCCCGGCGCGCTCGGCGCCGGACGGCTCGCTCGTGCGGCTCCCCGACCAGGACCGCTCGCTGTGGGACCGCGCCCTCGTGGCCGAGGGGCAGGCGCTGGTGCGCGAGTGCCTGCGCCGCAACGCCCCCGGGCCCTACCAGGTGCAGGCGGCGATCGCCGCGGTGCACAGCGACGCGGCCCGCGCCCAGGACACCGACTGGGCGCAGGTGGTGGCCCTCTACGACCGCCTGCTCGTGCTCGCGCCGTCGCCGGTGGTGGCCCTCAACCGGGCCGTCGCCGTGGGTGAGCTCGACGGCCCGCAGGCGGCGCTCGACCTCGTCGACTCCCTCGACCTGCCCGGCTACCACCTCGTGCCGGCGGTGCGGGCGGACCTGCTGGCCCGGCTCGGGCGCACCGCGGAGGCCCGGTCGGCCTACGACGAGGCTCTCGCGCTGACCGGCAACGGCGTCGAACGGCGGCTGCTCGAGCACCGCCGCGACGAGCTGGTCCGGGCGCCGGGCACGGCCGCTCACCCGGACGGGTGATCCGGGGCGTCCGCCCGGCACCGATCAGGTCGAGGTGGCCGCACGAGGCGCGCACGAGGGGTGGAAGGGCCGGCCCGTGGTGGCCGGCCTGGTCCGGCTCGCCTATGTGGTCGGCCCTCTGACGGCGTCGTTCGCGGCGTCGTGGCTCGTCACGCGGCTGCCGCTGGTGGCCGGGTGGGACGTCGCGCTCCGGCTCGTGACCGTGCTCGCCGTGGCCACGGTGGCCCTGGTCGCCGCGCACCGCGCGCTGCGCCGCCTGCTTCCCCTGGCGGCGCTGCTCGAGATGAGCGTGGCGTTCCCCGGCGACGCGCCGTCGCGCTTCGCCGTCGCCCGCGACGCCGGGAACACGGAGAAGCTGCGCGACATCGTGCTGCGCGCGCAGCGCGGCGAGACGGTGGTGGGCGACTCCAGCATCGACGCCGCCCGCGAGATCCTCGCGCTCGTCGCCGCGCTGCGCGCCCACGACGCGCGCACCCGCGGGCACAGCGAGCGGGTGCGCGTGTTCACCGACCTCATCGCCGAGCAGCTGCACCTGCGCCCCGAGGACCGCGAGCGGCTGCGCTGGGCGGCGCTGCTGCACGACGTCGGCAAGATCGAGGTGCCGGCATCCATCCTCAACAAGCCGGGCGGCCTGAGCCCGGCCGAGTGGACCTCCGTCCGCGCGCACCCCACCGCCGGCGTGCGCCTCATCGCGCCGATCGCGGGCTGGCTCGGCGAGTGGGTCGGCGCGGTGGGGGAGCACCACGAGAAGTGGGACGGCACCGGCTATCCGCTCGGGCTCAGCGGCCAGCGGATCACCCTCGGCGGACGGATCCTCGCCGTGTCCGACGCCTTCGAGGTGATGACGGCGCCGCGCTCCTACAAGCGCCCGATGTCGCGCGAGAAGGCGCTGCGCGAGCTCGGCGAGTGCGCCGGCACCCACTTCGACCCCGTCGTCGTGCGGGCGATGCTCTCCGTCTCGGTGCCGCGGCTGCGCCTGGCGATGGGTCCGCTGGCCTGGCTCGCCTCCGGCCCGCTCGCGCTGGTGACGCCGAGCGCCACGGTGGTCGTGCAGGCGGGGGCGGCGGTGGCCGTGGCGGCCGCGCCCGTGAGCCTCGCGGTCGCCTCGGCGCCCGATCCCTTCGTGGCCCCTCCGGCCGCGGTGTCCGTCGTCCCGGCGACCCTCGGCAGCGGTTCGGCGGGTGCCGGCTCGTCCGGCGCGGGGTCCTCCGGCAGCGGGACGAGCGGCGCCTCGGCGGGCGGGCCGTCCAGCATCGCCCTCCCGCCCCCGTCGGCGTCCGCCAGCACCTCTCCGACGCCGACCGGCGCCGTGCCCTCGGGCGCCGCCGGGCCGCCCGGCCCGACCGCGACCGATGTGCCGGTCCCGACGGACCTGCCGAGCCCGTCGGGGGGCCGTCCCACCACGAGCCCCGACCCGTCTCCGAGCGCGGCGCCCAGCGGTGGTCCGAGCACCACGCCGGCTCCGAGCCCGAGCGCCTCGTCGAGCGGCAACGGCAAGGGCAACGCGGGCGGCAACGGCAAGGGCAAGGGCAACGGGAAGTCGCCCACCCCCACGCCGTCGCCCACCGCGGCCGTCGTCGTCTGACCGCCCGGCGGCACGACGGCCCCCCGGCGGCACGACGGCCCCCCGGCCGCTCACATGCCGAGGGCGGCGAGCTCCTCCACCGTCGGCTCGCCCGCGGCCCGCGTGAACAGCTCGAAGGCGTCCACCACCAGCCGGCGCTCGTCGTCGTCGAGCCTGCGCAGCACCGCCGCGATCTCGGTGCGCCGGCGTCGCGTGACCAGGTCCACCAGGTGCGTCCCCTCGGGCGTGAGCTCGACGAGCACCTCGCGGCGGCTGTCCGGGTTCTCGACCCGGCGCACCCAGCCGCCGGCCTCGAGCCGGTCGGCGTTGCGGCTGAAGGTCGACGGGTGCACTCCGAGCGCGCTGGCGAGCGCACCGCTGCGCATGGGCTCGCCGTGGGACGAGAGCACCACGAGGGCGCGGAACTGCGGGAGCGACACCTGCTCGAGCGCCGGCGCCAGCGAGCGGGCCACCACTCCGAGCAGCCCGCGCGACGCCGTCAGCACCGCTGACGCGTCGGCCGCGGAGCGCTGGCGCGGGGTGGGCGCGGACCGGTCGCCACGACGGTCCTCGTCGTCCGGGCGGGCTGCGGAGGGGGGCGTCACAAGGACACCCTAACAACGGTGCTACTCTGCATCAGTTGTATCTCTACACACATGCGAGGCAGTGTCCCCATGGCGAGCGTGCTGGTCCCCCGGATGCCGACCGGGGGCCTGCGGACATCGGTCACCAAGTGGCTGC
This sequence comes from Frankiales bacterium, assembly GCA_016125335.1. NCBI lineage: Bacteria > Bacillati > Actinomycetota > Actinomycetes > Frankiales > Frankiales bacterium. Next base: position 5,133 of record WGLY01000021.1, on the reverse strand, counting down.
GCGGCAGCTCCGGCGGGCTCGTCGCCCTCGCGGTCGTCGTCGGCGTCGGCGCCGGCCTCGGCGCGGTGGTCTTCCGCTGGCTGATCCTCCAGGCCACGCGCCTGTTCACCGGCACCGACGACTACTCCGCCGCCGGCCGCGTCGCCAACCACTGGGTGCCGTGGCTGGGCATCTACTTCGTGGTCCTCGCCCCCGTCGTCGGCGGTCTGCTCTACGGCCCGCTCGTCGACCGGTTCGCGCGCGAGGCGCGCGGGCACGGCGTCCCCGAGGTCATGTACGCCGTCGCCCAGCGCGGCGGCCGGATCCCGGCGAAGGTCGCCGGCGTCAAGGCCCTCGCCTCGGCGATCACCATCGGCTCGGGCGGCTCGGTCGGCCGCGAGGGGCCGATCGTGCAGATCGGCTCGGCGCTCGGCTCCTCGCTCGGCCGCCTGGTGCGGATGCCGGAGTCGCGGCTGCGCACCCTCGTCGCGTGCGGCGCCGCCGGCGGCATCGCCGCCACGTTCAACACCCCGGTCGCCGGGGTGTTCTTCGCCCTCGAGCTCATCCTCGCGGACTTCGCGGCCTCGGCGTTCGGCGCCGTCGTGCTCGCCGCCGTGACGGCGTCGGTGATCGGCCGGGCCGCCTTCGGCAACTACCCGTTCCTCGAGCTGTCGTCGTTCACGATCGTGTCGCCGCTCGAGTACGGGCTGTTCGCGCTCCTCGGCGTGCTCGCCGCGGGCATGGGCGTGCTGTTCACCCGCGTGCTCTACCTCTTCGAGGACGTCGCGGACCGCATCTGGAAGGGCAAGCCCGAGTGGGCGCGTCCCGCGGTCGGCGGCCTGCTGCTCGGCCTGCTGCTGCTGGCGCTGCCGCAGATGTACGGCGTCGGATATCCCGTGCTGGAGAAGGGGGTCGCGGGCTACTACGCCCTCGGCTTCCTCGTCATCCTGATGTTCGGGAAGATCCTCGCGACGAGCCTCACCATCAGCATCGGCGGCTCCGGCGGCGTGTTCGCGCCCTCGCTGTTCATCGGCGCGATGCTGGGCTCGGCGTACGGCGACATCGCCAACATGATCTTCCCGGACCAGGCCGGTGCGCAGGCCGCCTACGCCCTGGTGGGCATGGGCGCGGTGTTCGCGGGCGCGGCGCGGGCGCCGATCACGGCAGTGCTCATCATGTTCGAGCTCACCGGCGAGTACACCCTCATCCTGCCGCTGATGCTCGCGATCGTGATCGCGACCGGTGTCTCGCGCGTGCTGATGAAGGAGACCATCTACACCGCCAAGCTGGTGCGGCGCGGCGTCGATCTCTCCCGCCCCGGCGGCGCCCCACCGGGCGCGCCGCTGCCCACCGTCGCGTCGGTCATGCGCCCCATGCCGCGCGCGATCCCGATCGACCTGCCGCTCGAGGCCGCGGCTCAGCGGATCCTGGCCTCCGGCGGGCTGATCCTGCCGGTCACCTCCGAGGACGGCGTGGTGCTCGGCGTCGTCACCGCGAGCGCGCTCTCCGCCTCGCTCGCCGAGGACGAGGACGCCGAGGACCTCACCGTCGCGGCGATCCTCGAGGAGGCCCCGGTCGTGTCGTCGGACACCCCGCTGCACGTCGCGGCCGAGGTGCTCGCGTCGTCCGGCACCACGGGTTCCGCCGTCACCGACGCGGACGGCGCGGTGATCGGCTGGCTCACCTACGCGAGCGTGCTCTCCGCTCTCGCCGTGCGCCCCGGACGCGCGCCACAGCGCAGCTGAGGTCGCGCCGGCTCACCCCATCCGGCGGCACCGGGCCTGCTCGAGCCGGGTGCGCGGGGCCGTTGGTCGGAGGAGCCCGCGAAGCAGGCTAGGATGACGGGGTCGCCGGCTGACGGGCACCACTGGGCCCTCGGCGAACATCGACTATCGAGGAGCGCGCACCAGGCGCGCGGCTTCGAGCCTCCGGCGCAGTGACCGGACGCGGTGCCCCCGAACGGGACGCGCACCAGGACTCCGCCTCGGCGCAGCCGCGAACGGCAGTGGTGACACTGCGCGCCGGCGCCGGCGGAGCCGAGACACTCCGAAAGGCACACCACCATGGCCTCTGGCCGCATCGACCCTGCCGCGGGCTTCGCCGCGCTGGGCGTCCCCGCCACCCTCGTCGCCGCCCTGGCGAGCGAGGGCATCACCGACCCCTTCCCCATCCAGGTCGCGACCCTGCCCGACTCCCTCGGCGGCCGCGACGTGCTCGGCCGCGGCCGCACGGGCAGCGGCAAGACGCTGGCCTTCGCCGTCCCGCTGGTGGCGCGCCTCGCGTCGGGTCCCCGCTCCCGGCCCGGCCGCCCGCGCGGCCTCGTGCTGGTCCCCACCCGCGAGCTCGCCACCCAGGTGCAGACGGCGCTCACGCCGCTCGCGACCGCCGCCGGCCTGTCGACGATGACGATCTTCGGCGGGGTGAGCCAGCGCCCGCAGGTCACCGCGCTCACGCGTGGCGTGGACATCGTCATCGCCTGCCCCGGCCGGCTCGAGGACCTCATGCGGCAGCGCCACGTGCACCTCGGCGACGTCGCCGTCACGGTGCTCGACGAGGCCGACCACATGGCCGACCTCGGCTTCCTGCCCTGTGTGCGCCGCATCCTCGACACGACCGACCGCGACGGGCAGCGCCTGCTGTTCTCCGCCACCCTCGACAACGGGGTCGACGTCCTCGTGCGCCGCTACCTCACCACGCCGGTGTCGCACTCGGTCGACGACGACGCGCGCACCGAGCCGGACATCGACCACCACGTGCTCACGGTGACGCCGTCGGACAAGCCGGCGGTCGTGCGCGAGCTGGCCTCCGGCCACGGCCGGGCGGTGCTGTTCATGCGCACGAAGCACGGCGCCCGCAAGCTGGCGAAGGACCTCACCCAGGCCGGCCTGCCCGCCGTGGACCTGCACGGGAACCTGAGCCAGAACGCGCGCGACCGCAACCTCGCCCAGTTCCGCGACGGCTCGGTGCGCGTGCTGGTCGCGACCGACGTGGCCGCCCGCGGCATCCACGTCGACGACGTCGCGCTCGTCGTCCACGTCGACCCGCCGACGGAGCACAAGGCGTACCTGCACCGCTCGGGGCGCACCGCGCGCGCCGGTGCCAGCGGCGTCGTGGTGACCCTCCAGACCCACGCCGAGCGGCGCGACGTCACGGCGATGACCCGACGCGCCCGGATCGCACCCACGGTGACGGACGTGGCGCCCGGGTCCGAGACGCTGCTCGCGCTCACCGGTCCGCGCGTGGAGCTCGTGGCGCCGCCGGTCGTGTCCGAGCCCTCGCGCTCGCAGCGACCCGCATCGCCCCGCACCGCGCCGCGCTCGGGCAGCAAGCCGGGACGTCGGCCCGGTGCCCGCTCGGGCGCCGACCGGACGTCGACCCGTCGACCCGCATCGGGCCGACGCGGGTCCGAGACCACCCGCACGATGTCCGCCGCCGACTTCTCCGCCGGACGCTCGCGCGGGCGCTGACCGCACCCGCCGCCCGGAGGTGCGCGACATCGCGTCCCTCCGGGCCCGGCCCCGCGCTCAGGCGGGTCGGGTGAGCCAGGCGGCGGCTGCGGCGCGGGCCACCTCGGCGTCCTGCTCGGGAGTGGCACCGCTGGCGGCGACCGCACCGAGCACGGTGCCGCTGCCGTCATCGGTCGTCGTGACGAGCACACCGCCGCCGAGCCCGGTCACGGCGTGGCCGACCTGCTCCTCGATCAGGCGCACGAGCCCCGGGTAGGCGGCGTCGAGCGACGCGACGTCGGCGGAGTCCATGCCGAGCGCCACGCAGCTGCGCGCCTTGGTCCGCGCGACGTGCGGGGTGAACCAGGGCGCGCCGTCCATGCGCGCGCACAGCACCTCGTGCCCCCGCTCGTCGACGACGGCGACCGACACCCGCACGCCGATCCCGGACGCGTGGGCGACGGCTGCGTCGAGCACCCGCTGCGCCCCTGCCAGATCCACTCGACCCACTCCCTCGTCGCGGTGACCGTAACCGCGCCGGCTTCCGTGGTCGACGCGACGTCCCGCAGCGCCGCTCCGTCCTGCCGATCGTCACTGGGGCGCGGTCCACAGGCTGTGGATGACGGAACGGCGAAATCCGTTGGGATTGCTGGGGTTTGGGGGTTGTGCCTGTCGGTGGCCCCCGGTAGCATTCCTACATTCGTTCGAACCCCAGCCGACTCCGTGGGAGGTGCCCGATGACCGCCGTCGACGACCGGGACACCGCCCTGGGCTTCCGTCCGGTGGAGCTGGGTTTCCACCCGGACTGGGACGTGCACGACCCGATCGCGTGGCTGACCGGAGACCCCCGTGCACTGCTGCCGCTGATCGACCAGCCCGTCGACGCCACCGACCTGATCCTGCTCGAGCGGATCGACGTCGAGGCGATCACCGAGCCGGCCGAACTGATCGACTATCTCTCGGTCGCGGCTCGGCTCGAGGCCCGGCTGGCGTCACTTCGGCTCGCGGCGCAGGCGGCGTTCGCGGCCAAGGCGTGCCCGGACTCGACGAGCGCGCACGCGTCGTTCGCGGACGCCGCGGCCGAGCAGGAGGTCGCGTACGCCACCCACAACAGCGTCTACGGCGCGTCGAAGGAGATCGACCGCGGCCGCGCGCTCAAGGAGATCTTCCCGGGGTTCGGGGCGGCGCTGGCTGCGGGGGAGATCACCGAGCGGCACTGCGCCGTCCTCGTCGACCAGGCCCGGTACATCACCGACCCCGACGTGCTGGCCACCATCGAGGCCGCGGCGCTGAACAAGGCCCGCACCCTCACACCGTCCGAGCTGCGGAAGCACCTCGACAAGCTCATCGCCCGGCACGACCCTGACGCGACAGCCCGCGCGAACCGCGCTGTGGCCACGCGGGACGTGTACCGGCAGCCCCTGGGTGACGGGCTGGCGTTCCTCGGCGTGACCCACCAGGCGCCCGTGATCGACGCGGTGTTCGACGCGATCGAGGCTGCGGGCAAGTCGCTGCGCGCCCAGCGCGGCGGCGCCGAGGCGCTGCGGGCGGGGAACGAGGACGCCGCCTCCGGTGCCTGCCGCGCCGATGCCCTGGCTGCTCTTGTGCTCGGCGACCGCGACGAGGAGGGCGAGCTGGTCTACGACGCCTCGCGCACCCAGACCGAGCTGCACGTCGTGATGGACCTCGACAGCCTCCGCGGCGAGCG